>JAYEHV010000027.1:0-3490 GCA_034716495.1 Nanobdellota archaeon | reverse complement strand
CTTGAGACCGAAGCGTGGAGGTTGAGAATCTTTGCTTTTTCAACTATTAAACTGATTTTGAAAAAGTGGAGTTCGAACAGAGAGGTCAGCACTCTCCAGAGCCATCATATTTCAGTGCTGACGTCAGCACCGAACAATTCACTTCAAGCAACGACAAAAAAATTGTAAATTTTGTTGCGAGATGTAAATTGTGAGAGCTAGAGCCATTCAGATTCTATAAACAATTATAAACTCTCCTAACAATTACATATCATGGCAACTGAAAATCTTTTAATGAATTTCACAGAGATAATCAGCATCTTACCCCCCCATATCCTAGATAAAATTGAAGCGTTAATTCTTATTTTAAAAACGATAGGAATTGTATTCATCATCTATATCCTCTATCTTTTCTTAAAAGCCATCATAGATTTCAGAAGAGGTAAAAGACTAAAATTTATTGAAAAGAAAGTAAAAGTAATCGATCAAAAATTAGATATTCTTATAAAAGAGAAGAAGAAAAATAAAAAGAAGAAAAATAATTCTTAACCATATTACTCTTTAACCACTTTCACTAAAACTAATTATCTCTTACATATTATATTTAAGAAGAACTGATTAAAATAATTATCCTTTTTTAAGAACTATCTCAAGAACAGAAACATTAATTAATTTTCCTTCCTTATTTTCAAATTCTTCACTTCCAATTCTAACATCTCTTACAGAAACATTCTGTTCTGCTAAAAACTTCCTTCGTGCAACTTCCGCAACATCAACACCTTTAGAAATAAATTTTCCCCTAGCTTTGACTACAACCTCTTGGGCCCCATTACCAAACTGCATCACAACACCAGTTACATAATTTATGAAAGGCTTCCCCCCAATAAATATCGAGTTCTCTTCAGATTTTTTTATCTCTTCTGTCATCTTATTTAGCGTCGTCAATGATCATTTTGGTATTCTTTTTAATCCGCGCAATATAACCTGCAATTTTGTTTCGCACCTTTTTACTTGACAATGTTTTTCCAAGTGCCTTTTTATTTTCCCCAAAAGTTTTTCCAAACGACTCATCTGAATTCTTAATCAACTGCCTTGACGTTCTTTTAATCAATGTTGATTTAATCCTTCCCATATTTATGCATACGATTTTGGGTTTAAAAGCCTTTCGAGAAAATTACAATTTTTAGTTATTACAGGCATATATCAATTACTATGTATACTTTTATTCCTATACGAAAAGCACCTATTAGAAAGATATTTAAAGCGAAATTTTCTTTTCATCGAATGAAAGTTGGAAGAAAAACGAGTGGAGGCCGATATAAAAGGCCAAAAAAGAAGAAACTAACTGGAAGACAAGGCCAAGTAAGAACTGTAAAAATTGGAAATAAAAAAACTAAGGTTCTCAGAACAAGAAGTGGGACTAAGAAGTTAATCTCTTTCTTAGATAACATCTCAAATGTAACCACAAAAGGAAAAGCAAAAATCAAAAACGTCCTTGAAACACCCTCAAATATTTTTCTTGCAAGACAAAATATCCTTGTAAAAGGTGCAATTATCGAAACAGAACTTGGAAAAGCAAAAATTACTAACAGGCCCTCACAAGAAGGTATCGTGCAGGCCGAACTTTTACCTCTGGACTAAATTGTTTATTTCTTAAATCTTCATAGAGTAGAAACAAATAAATTGATTAACTAATTTTATCAAAAAGACAACGACCCATAAACTTAAAAAGGTAACCAATTTATAAACCTTGCTATGGCACCTATTAAAAAATGTCCAGAGTGTAACAGTTCTAAATTAATTTACGACGAGACACAAGGAGAAATAATCTGTGGAGACTGTGGCTTACTCGTAGAAGAAAGTATGGTAGACACTTCTCATGAACTCAGATCATTTGACAAATCGACAAAACAATCACGAGGAGGAGCACCAGCTTCATTACAAAAATTCGACAAAGGACTAACAACTAATGTCGGTGAAATCTCCGATATTTATAAACTAGACTCAACTCAACAAACTCGAAAATATTTAAGATTAAAAAAATGGCAAGAAAGAGTTTCTACTTCCATCGAAAGGAATCTCAGACTTGCAATGTCTGAATTACGAAGAGTCGCGTCATTCTTGGACTTGCCTTCAGTTGTCCGAGATGAATCCGCAAGAATTTATAATTTCGTCCTACAACGAGGACTCGTCCGAGGACGTTCAATGGAATCTGTAATCGCTGCTTGTATCTATGCAGCCTGCCGTTCATATAATATTCCAAGAACATTAGATGAAATCTCAAATGCTTCTGAAGTTGAAAGAAAAGAAATTGGACGAACATACAGATTTATAATCCGAAAAATAAAATTAAAAGTAACACCAAGTTCACCAAAAGATTACATCTCACGATTTTCCTCAACCTTACATCTATCCCCTAAAACTCAAAATGAAGCATTAAAAATTTTGCAAAAAGCTGAAATTTCAGAACTAACCTCTGGACGAGGTCCAGCAGGAATTGCCGCTGCCGCTCTTTACGTAGCTGCCTTAGTTAACGACGAAAAGAAAACACAAAGAGAAGTCGCTGATGTTGCAGGAATTACTGAAGTAACAATAAGAAATAGATATAAAGAATTACTTGAAAGACTTGACCTCGAAGACAAAATTAAAATTAAAGAAAACGAGAAGAAAAAGAAGAAAGCCCAGTTCTAAGATTTAAAATGAAGGAAAGAGAATTAAGTACTTGGTCGAACCCTATGTTTCGAATCAATGAGGGAAGGAGGATTCGAACCCCCGTAGGCAAAAACCAGTACGCCCTTAACGTACCCCGTTTGTCCACTCCGGCATTCCCTCATAAAAACAAGCAACAAAATAAGATTATAAAATTATCGGAGTGGACAAACGGGCGTTTGACTGAGCAAAACGCTTTGAGTAACACAATAATTTATATCCCGTTGCGAAATACATTTTGTGAATAACATAGACATCCCCCATAATAAAATACAAAGAAATTAGTATAAAAGAATATCTGAGTAGCCAATCACTTCCTAACAAACCTACCATCCCTAAAAACATAATCCTCTTCGATATGTAAAAGAACATCCTTATCAACATTTCTCAAAACAAAATGATCTTCATAAATTTCTATCTCCCCATTAATTATAGTACCAACATTGTTATTAAAAATCCCAGACTCTATCAAATATTTATTCTCTGTTTTCTTATCTAATTCCAAGGAAGTATCCTTCCCGTCGTAAAATATGTTATTATTTTTAACTTCAACTCTGACATTTTCTTTAACATCATACACCTCACACTCACAATTAGGGTCACAACAAAAAAGATGTTCTCCAAGATGCCTCTTAGGATCCTCGACGGTAATCCTACAACCCAGACAATCTTCTAATCTCAAAACCCCTTCAGCTTTTTCACATTCATCCCTCACTTTTTCCAAATCCTCAAACCCTGTCAATTTCTCACTATCATCTTGATCATCACTCTCACTATCCCCTGCATTACTCTTAATCTCTAA
>JAYEHV010000026.1:0-3865 GCA_034716495.1 Nanobdellota archaeon | reverse complement strand
CCTATGAAAAGATTTGGTATTGCTTTGAAATCTCATAAGTCTGAAAAGGGGCGAAGACGGCCGGGTTCATTAGCACCATGGCATCCTTGTAGGGTTACTTTCAGGGCACCTCAAGCTGGACAGACTGGATATCATAATAGGGTTGTTTATAATAATTTGATTTTAAGTGTGGGGAAAATCAACGAGAAGGATATTAATAAGAAGGGTGGATTTGAACATTATGGGGTTGTTAAGA
Source organism: Nanobdellota archaeon (assembly GCA_034716495.1). Lineage (GTDB taxonomy): Archaea > Nanobdellota > Nanobdellia > Pacearchaeales > GW2011-AR1 > JAGVXH01. The sequence continues at coordinate 3,630 of JAYEHV010000026.1, read as the reverse complement.
CAGATTATTTGATTTTGAAGGGTTCGATTCCAGGTCCAAGGAAAAGAGGAATTATGATTACGCCAGCGATTCGACCAACTAAATACACTGCTAAGAAAAAGTTCGAGGTACTTGAGTTACGATGAAAACAAAACTATTTGATAAAACAGGAAAAGAAAAAGGTTCCATAGATTTACCTAAGAATTTTTCTGTCAAGATTAGAGAAGATATTTTATCAAAGGTATTTGAAGCACAGAGAGGTATTTATGCCCAGGCTTATGGTGCTAAAGATGGTGCGGGTGCACAGTATTCTGCTTCGGGAATTATAAAAAAGAAGAGGCATGATTGGAAGGGTTCTTATGGTAAGGGTATTTCTCGAGTTCCTAGAAAAATTATGTCGAGACATGGTGCGAGTTTTAATTGGATTGGTGCTACAGTTTCAAATACTCGTGGGGGTCGAAGACCTCATGCTCCTAGAAGTGAGAAGAATCCATTTAAGAAGATTAATAAGAAAGAACTTTTGATAGCATTTAATTCTGCTTTAGCAGGGACTGTTAATTCTAAATTTTTAGAAAAAAAATATGGACGAAAGGTTGTGTCGGGATTTATTTTTGATAAAAATATTTTAAAAGTAAAGACTAAAGATTTTATTGCTAGTATGAAAAATGTTTTCGGTGATGCTTTTGATAGTGTGTTGAAGCATAAATTTGTTAGAACAGGTATTGGAAAGATGCGGGGAAGAAAGTACAAGTCTAATGCCGGGATGTTATTTGTTTTGGGGAATGAAGAGAAAATGAAACAGAAGGGAATTGAAATTGTAAATGTTAAGGATTTGGCGATTAAGGATTTATCACCTAACGGAGAGCCGGGAAGATTAGTTTGTTATACTGAGAATGCAATTAAAGATATTGGGGAAAGATTCAAATGAAAACATTGATTTTGGAAAAGGTTAAGTCAACAGAGAAGATAGTTAAGCAGATTGAGATTGATAATGTTTTAGTTTTTATTGTTGATAGGGCAATTACTAAAGGAGAGGTTAAGAAAGAAGTTGAATCTCTTTTCGATGTGAAAGTTTTGAAAGTTAGAACTCATACTATGAAGAACAAAAAATTAGCTTATGTTAAATTAAATGTGGACTATCCGGCAGTGGATGTTGCGACTAAATTGGGGATGATGTAATAAGATGGGAAAACGAATTATACAACAGCGTCGAGGAAAAGGAGGGCATACTTATAAGGTTAGACAGAAAGCAGGAAGTGTTAGACCTGGTTATATTGCAGATATGAATGGAGAGTTTGAAGTTGTTAAATTAACAGCATCGCCAGGACATTCTATTCCGATTGCAAAGTTTATGAATAAAGAAGGGAAGATTTTTGAAAATTTTGCTGCTAATCTTTTATATGTGGGCCAGAAGATTAATATCGGTGGAAACAAACAGGGCGATATTGCAAGACTTGGGGACTTGAAGAATGGGGTTGAAGTTTTTAATATTGAGCATAATTTTAAAGATGGGGGGAAATTTGTTAGGACTGGAGGAAATGCAGCAACGATTATGAATAAAACAGGGAATATTGTTAGAGTTATGATGCCGTCGAAAAAGGAAAAGAAATTTGATGTTAATTGTAGGGCAACAATTGGAAGGGCTGCTGGAGATGGTAAACTTGATAAACCAATCTTGAAAGCTGGCAAGAAGTTTTATATAATGAAAAATAAGTCTAAATTATGGCCTAGAGTTTCTGCGGTTAAGATGAATGCAATTGATCATCCGTTTGGAAGTGGAAGGGGTAAAAGAGTTAAAAGTAAGATTGCTAAACGAAATGCTTCTCCGGGAAAGAAAGTTGGGTTGTTAAGACCAAGTAGAACAGGGAGGAAGAAAAGATAAGATGGCAGAAATATTAGTAAAGAAAAATAAAGACAAGTTCTATAGGGGGGAAAATGTTGAGAATCTTAAAACTCTTAATATTCGAGAGTTCGCTAAATTAGTTAAAGCTCGTACTAGAAGGACACTTTTAAGGAATTATGATGTAATTGAGGCGTTTATTAATAAATGTGAAGAAAAGAAAGATAATAATAAATTGATTAAAACCCATAACAGGGCATTAGTTGTTGTTCCTCAATTGATTGGTAAAACTATAGGAGTTTACAATGGAAAAGAATTTGTTAAAGTTTTAATTAGTGATGAAATGTTGGGTCATAGGTTGGGAGAATTTTCAATGACTAGAAAAATAGCTAAACATACAAAGGCAGGTGTGGGTGCAACTAAATCCACCGCGTCTAGTGCAAAATAAAATGGAACTACAAGAAACTAAAAAAAATATTGAAAAAGTAGATGAAAAATCTAAAGTAGATGAATCTGTGGAAATTAAGAATGATAAAGAAGTTGGGGAAACTAAAAAACCTGTAAAGAAAAATGAAAATGTAAAAAAAGATGTTGCGGTTGCGAACGGTTTTTCTTTGAGGATTTCACCTAAACAATCAGTTTATATCTGTAAGGCTATTCGTGGAAAGAGTCCAGAGGTTGCGATTATGAAACTTAATGAAGTTATCAAAGGAAAACGAGCGATTCCTATGGCGGGTTTAGAAGTTGGGCATAGAAAGGGGAAGGGTCTTGCTGGAGGACGTTTTCCTAAGAATGCTTGCAAGGCAATAATTGAAATTGTGAAACAGGCTGGTGCTAATGCAATTGTGGCAGGTATTGAGAACCCTGTAATTACAATTGTGAAATCTGACAGAGCTTCGGCACCATATCGAAGAGCTGGGCGAAAAGCTAAGAGAACCCATATTCATGTAGAGATACGAAATAGGGAGGCAGGATTATAATGATAAATAAATTTTTTGTTGAAGTAGGTTTTAGATTATGCAATGACAGAGTCCTTGCTGAGAAAAAATCTGGAAATAAATCAGGAGATTTTTTCTAATGGAAGAGAAGAAATTTGTTGAAGTTAGGAAAGAGGAATATAATATTAAACAATTCGTAAAACGAATGTTTGGGAAAGGGAAGGTTTCAAGAGTTAGAATTGAATATACTCCTGTTGGTGAAAAAATTGTTGTTTCGACGCATAAGCCTGGTTGGATTATTGGTAAGCGTGGAGAGAAAATTAATGAGTTGACAGTAGTTTTGAAGAAGAAGTTTAAAATGGAAAACCCTCATGTAGATATTGATGAGATTTTACATCCGGAATTTGATGCCCAATTAGTTGCTGATGATATTGCTTTAACACTTGAAAGATTTGGAGCTATGAAATATAAAGCTACTAGTTATCGAACGCTGGGTAAAATTAAAAATTCGGGGGCTCTTGGTGCTGAGTTAAGAGTTTCTGGAAAGTTGCCGAGTGATAGGGCGAGGATTTGGAGATTTGCATTTGGTTATATTAAAAAAACTGGCGACGCTGCAAATATTGTTGATAGGGCTGAGTCAGTTGCTCAGACTAAGCAAGGAATTGTAGGAATCAAGGTTGCTATTTTAGCACCTGGGGTTAAGGTTTGTGACCAAATTACTATCGATGAAGATTTCATGAATAAAATTAGAAAAAATGCCGCTTTTGACGCCCAAAATGGGCATGACTCCGCTGGTCCCGAAGTTGAAGAAACAGTTAAAAAAATTAAAAAGAAAAGGAAGGTAACTAAGAAATGATGGAAGAAAAAATAAAT
>JAYEHV010000025.1:0-3969 GCA_034716495.1 Nanobdellota archaeon | reverse complement strand
CAAAAAGAAATTCGAACAAGACAGACAGTTAGCACTTTACGCAATAGGAATAAAACAACTTCACGGTCAACACCATCCCGTTTTACTAACCTGGCATTACCTAAGTTACAATATGAGAATAGATTCTAATAGAACCAATGACCAATTAGAAAAACTAAAAAAAGATACTTTGAATCTAATTCACGAGATCGAACAAACCAAAGAATTTCCTCCAACAGAAACAATTCTTTGCAACTGGTGTGAATATAAAAGCTCCTGTCCTTTATTCAAGATTAAAGTTAAAGGTTTTAATGATCCTTTTGAATAATTCAAAATTTTTATAAATTCATCTAATCTAACTAATTCATGAACAAAAAACTAGAACATTTTCTTATTTGGATTTGGTGCTTTCCTCAGATGGTTATAGGATTAATTTATTATATCGCATTAAAAAACAAGATAACTAAGATAAAAATCTACAAAGGGATCCCAATTTACTGTTTTAAAGGAAAAATGATATTTGGATTATCCTTAGGAAAATGGATTTTCATTGAAGAGCGTATTTTCAATATTCAAACAATTAAACACGAATACGGACATAAAATTCAAAATTATATTTTCGGACCCTTAGCAATAATATTTTTAGATATCCCTTCAACAATAATTTTCTTTCTTTCAAAAATCAATAAAAAAATAAAAGAAAACTACCACAAATATTTTCCAGAGAGATGGGCAGATAAATTAGGTGAAGTAAAAAGAGCATAATCCTCTCCCAAATCCATAACTCCAAAAACCTTAAATACTCTAATGAATCATATTTCATATGTCATGCGATGCACATCACATATTTTTTAGAAACTTGGCAAATCCATTAAAAGTAAAGATAATAACGGAATTAAAAAAGAAACCTTTGACAGTAACCAAACTAACCGAAATTCTAAAAGAAGAACAATCCAAAATATCTCACGCTCTAGCAAACCTAAAAGCATGCAACATAGTTAAATCAATTTCAGAAGGCAAACAAAGAATATACTCATTAAATAAACAAACAATTTTACCTATAATGGAAATCATCGACAAGCATAAGAAATCATATTGTAAAGGAGAGTGTTGTTTGAAATGAAAGCATACCTCGACAACGCGGCAACGACAAAAGTAGATGAGAAAGCAATAAAAGCAATGCTACCTTACTTTAACAATTCTTACGGAAATCCCTCCTCATTGCACGAAGCTGGGGCTAAAGGAAAGAACGCAATGGATAGAGCAAGAAAGATAATTGCTAAATCTTTAAACGCTAAATCTTCTGAAATCTATTTCACTTCAGGGGGAACAGAATCAAACAACTGGACAATCAAAGGAATGTTCTTTGAGAACTTCCCTTCTAAGAATCACATTATAACAACCAAAATAGAACACGATGCTACACTGAAAACCTGCCAATGGTTAGAGAAGAAAGGGGTAAAAGTAACTTATCTAGATGTCGACAAAGAAGGCTTTATAGATTTAAAGCAATTAAAAAAATCAATAACAAAAAAAACATTTTTAGTAACAATCATTCACGGGAATAACGAAATAGGAACAATACAGGATTTAGAAGCGATTCATAAAATAACAAAACAATATGACTTCCCATTACATATTGACGCTTGTCAAAGCTACACAAAAGTCCCGCTTAATTCATTACATGCAGAATTGATAACAATAAATGCGCATAAAATAAACGGACCAAAAGGTGTTGGAGCGTTATACATTAAAGATAAGCTAAAACTAACTCCTTTAATGCACGGAGGAGGTCACGAAAGATTACAAAGAAGCGGAACAGAAAACATTCCAGGGATAGTGGGTTTTGCTAAAGCAGTAGAAAATACTTCTAAAAAAGACATTGAAAGAATGATTAAATTAAGAGACAAATTGATTAAAGGAATTTTAGAAATAAAACATACTACTTTGAATGGGGCCCCAATAGAATCAAATAAGAGATTACCAAACAATGTAAACATTTCATTTAATGACATAGAAGGAGAAGCAATTGGAGGATATCTAGAAAACAAAAATATCTTTGTATCAACAGGATCTGCCTGCATGTCGAATACTTTAAAGTCCAGCCACGTGCTAAAAGCAATAGGTTTAGGGCCATTAGAAGCAAATTCAGCAATAAGATTCAGTTTAAGTAAATACACAACTGAAAAAGAAATAGACTACACAATCAAAAAGTTACCCGAGATCATAAGAAAACTCAGGCGATTATCGCCTGTATCAAAGTAACTAAATTAGGAGGGGGAAAACAATGAAAAGCTACAGTAAGCACTTTTGTGGATTCAAGAATGAATCCGAATGTAGGGAAGAGATAGAAGAAGAAATGCTAGACTATGACGAAGCATTAGAGGAATTAGAATAACATGACAAAGAAAAAACAAATAACAAAAGACACAGGGATAATTGACGCTCTGGAAATTAATCCGAATGCAGCAGACATCCTAACCGAAGCAGGATTGGGTTGCCTTGGTTGTTCTATGGCTGCCTTTGAAACTTTGGAACAAGGCTTAGCCGCTCACGGTTTTGGGGAAAAAGAAGTTGAAGATATTTTGGAGAGATTGAATAAATGACACAAACAAAAGAGTATTCAAATAAAACAATGAGAAGATTCTTGAAACCAAAAAACTTTGGAGAACTAAAGAACCCTGACGCTGTCGGAGAGGTAGGAAACCCAACTTGCGGAGACATCATGCATTTATACATTAAGGTCGACCCAAAAACAAAGAAGATAAAAAAGATAAAATTCAAAACATACGGATGCGCTGCAGCTATCGCATCAACAGAACAATTAACTAAGATTGCCAAGGGGAAGACTATTGCCGAGGCTGAAAAGTTAACTATGAAGGATGTAGCTGATTCTTTGAAGGGACTACCTCAAATAAAACTTCATTGTTCATCTATGGCCGTTCAAGCTTTGAAGAAAGCTATTAAGGGGTATAGGGAAGGGAAGTAGGATTAGAACGCCCACGCCGGGACTTTATCAGAATTGCTACATTTCCTCAATCATCAATATATTCTGATTGATTTGTTGTTAGTTATTTAACGAGGCTGTTGTATGACATCCTCTCCACACTAAAGTGTGGAGTTTCAATGATGAACTGATTGGTTTCTCACATAATCTTTAACCTTATCCAACTGAATAAATCCGACAGAGGATGCAAATTTCCCTCTACCCCACAAATGGCTTTTTGGATACCTCAATTTTGCTTTTTCATGGAATTGAAAAAACAATCTTGCTGAACCACCCGTTTAATTGTGAATTGGTTTTTAATGAAATATAAATTACCCATCTTAATTTTAAAAAAAGGAGCATTTGAAAAATATATGTCCCTAACTAAAATGTCAAAAACAAGAAAAGATCAAGAGTTAAGAGACTTCTTACTCCACGTAATCTATCACGAAGAATTAGTCAAAAATGAATCATTATTATAGTTTTTTTATAAAAAATGTTCATTATTGAGACAATTTCCCTATTTCCCTAACATCAAAACCTTAACCAAACTAATATCAGAATAATCAACATTACCACCTAACTCACTATAGATAGGACCAATCTTTTCAGAACCTAGCTTCTCAAAAGCCTTTACAATATCGCTATACCCCACAACACTCTCTTTCAAATACCCTACATCTAGCGTCTCGTCATCTCCCAACAAACGCCCAATATAATTCACAACAGTATTAGGAGTCAACTCAATAGCACTAGCAATCTCCTCAATAGATTTCTTCTCAAGAACAAACGCCTTCACCTTCGCCTTCCGCTCATTAGTCCTAATCTGCGTCTTAGATAATTTCTTTTCCTCTACCATAATAAATCATTATTCTAGAGGTTTATATAATTAATCTAACTCACTTCCCAAAATCTATAAACCCTTCTCTCCTTTAATCCCCATGACAGATCAAGAAATTCCAAGAATTATTGTTGGAGCCCTAATTTACAATAAAGAAGGAAAA
>JAYEHV010000024.1:0-3977 GCA_034716495.1 Nanobdellota archaeon | reverse complement strand
CCTGTTGTGAGGGCACTGTAAGGGAAGTTGATGAATGCTAAAGCTAGAACTGCGAGAAAAATTATTCCTAAGTATGTATTTGTTTTAGTTGTAGGTTTTAATTGTTTTGGAAAAGATTTGTAAAAGGTTTCTACTAGAGATTCTTTTCCAGCATAAGTGTATTTTATCTTGGGGCTTGACCGTTTCACTCTTTTTTGTTGTTCTGACATATTTGAGAAAGGAAAATAGATTTTATAATTGTTTGTGTTTGACTTATTGTTAAGGTCAAAAATTTCAAAATTTATTTTTATTTGTTAAAATCAACAAATCTCTGCTCAATCTCCTAACTTTATAATTTACTTGTTTGTTAAAGTCAGCAGATTTCGCCAAAACCGATGAGTCTCCAATGGTTGTTGAAGTTTCGTGCGATTCCTATTGATTCTCCTTTTAGAGGGACGATTGGAATTTTTAAATTGAGTTCTGCTCGGTCTTCGTTGATTTTAACTGTTTGTCCGACGGTTGTTGAAGTGTTTAAACTGAGCATTAGTGTTTCTGGTGTCTTTAGATTCTGAACTGGTTCGTGTTTTCCTGTTCCGAAGACTTCTTTGAAGAGTGTAAATTTGATAGTGATTGTTTCAGTTATTTCGGGCAGGTTTCCTAAAAGGGATGCTACGCTTCCGGAAAGCGCATCTGCTTTTGTTAGGTTCGGATCGAGTTCGGTTTCTATTGCTAGACTTCCCCCGGGGAATGCTTCAGTAACTGGATATTCTCCTTTTTGCATAGAGACAATTCTTGATTGAACGGTTTTGTAATGGTATTGGTTTTGTTTTTTATAGGAATAACCCGGTTTGATTTCAATTATATCTCCAATTTTTAGGGCTCCATGTTTTAGTGCTCCGCCAAGAACTCCTCCGTGAAGATTGTCTATTTTCGTTCCTGGGAGATTGATATCGAAACTTCGGGCTACTAGAAATAGTGGTTTTTCGGTTAATGTAGGTTTAGTGATTTTAATTTTGCATAGTTCTTCTAAGACTTTTTCGAGGTTTACCTCTTGTTGTGCAGAAACAGGGATTATAGGAGCATCTTCTGCGATTGTTCCCTTGACGAAATTTTTTATATCCTCATAATTTTTTAAAGCTTGTTCTTTTGAGACGAGGTCTATTTTATTTTGAACTATAATAATTTTTTTTATTTTCTTTGCTTTTAGTGCGATGAGGTGTTCTTGTGTTTGGGGTTTAATTCCTTCGTTTGCTGCGATGACGAGGATTGCCGCATCCATAATTGCTGCTCCTGAAAGCATTGTTGCCATAAGCATCTCATGTCCTGGAGCATCTACAAAAGTTATGTAATTTATTGGTTTTCCTTTTGAATCTTTCTTAACAGTTAGTTTTCCTTTTTCGTCGTAAACAATTGCATCGGCATAACCAAGCTTAATTGTTATTCCTCGTTTTAATTCTTCAGAATGTGTGTCGGCCCATTTACCTGAAAGTCTTTGAAGAAGTGTCGTTTTCCCGTGGTCGATATGCCCAACTATTCCAACATTTATAGTATCTATTTCCGACGGAACTAACAGTTCCTGTAACTCGCAATTTGCATTTCGCAACGAGGTTTTTAATTTTTTCTTATCGTTGCTCAAAGCGAATTGTTCGCAGGTAGCTTCCCTTGAATTAGTCGACTTCGTCGTATCTATTTTTGAAATGTCCAGATTTTCTGTCATGAATCTATGTAAGAAGAAGGGTTTTTAAGACTTGTTAAAAATTTTTATTCCAGTAAAATAAATTATTCTAAGTCGGATTTTGTTTTTTCTGTTTCTGTTTTTTCTATTGTTTCTTCAGCTGTTCCTTCGCTATGGGAAATTAAATTTCCCATGAATTCTGATATTCTCATAGTTAGTTCAACGGCTACGATGAATATTAGATAGTAAGGAATATTTGAAAATAATAAAGGAATCTCTTGGATTCTTGAAAATAATGTATTGATTGCGAAGAAGCCCGGTTTTGTTATTGCAATTGCGAGGAGTGTGAATGGAATCATTTTTGCAAGGTCTTTCGAAAGGTTCTCGCTTAGGTAAGACGTGATTCTTACTGATGCAACTAGTGCTGCAGAAATTAAAAGAATTCCTGCGGCAGGGATTCCTTCGGAAAGAATTAGAATCAAAATTGCAAAGGTTGTGAACCAAAATAAAGTTAGAATCGGTAGGAGGATAATGTATTCTGCGATATAGAAAATTACTGCGAAAAATTTGACGAGGATAGGATTCTCGCATTGATTATATTGTTCGAAGTTTAAATCAATTAGATTCTTTTTTGCGAGATATCTGTAAAAGTAGTAAACAAAAATAGCGTAACCGACAATAATTGCTGTGAAAAATATTAAGGTGGGGATTAGACTACTTTCTTTAGAAAAAATTTCTGTGATGCTACTAATAATACTTTCTACCTCCATGGCAGATTATATCTTCGATAGTTTTTAAAGATTGTTATGCCTTTTTTATTTTATATCCTTCTAGAATATCTTTTATTGTGTATCCTTTTTCTTCAATATCTTTTCTAATCTTATCAGCTTTTTCAAAATCTTGTTGCTTTCTACTTTTTTCTCTTTCAAGAACCAATTTTTGAATATCTTTCGGGATGGGGGCGGTTTCTTTTTTTAATAGATTAAGTCCGAAAACTCTGTCTATTTTTTTGATAGTTTGGTATTTTCCTTCGGCTTTGGTATCTCTTAATAGTTTCCATACAACGGATAAAGCTTTAGGCGTGTTTAAATCGTCGTCCATTGATTCTTTAAATTTGTCAATATAATCTTTGTTTGTTTTACCATCGTCGTTTAAGATTGAAGTGATATTTTTTAGCCGATTATATGCAGTTTTTATATTTTCTAATTTCTCTTTTGAAAAATCTAAAGGTTTTCTGTAATGACTTGAAAGAGTGAAATATCTAATTATTTCTCCAGAGTATTCTTCCAGTAAGTCTTTTATTGTTTTGAAATTTCCGAGACTTTTGCTCATCTTAATATTTTCTACATTTACCATTCCGTTGTGCATCCAATAATTAGATAATTTTTTCCCGTATGCAGATTCGGACTGGGCAATTTCGTCCTCGTGGTGCGGGAAGATTAAATCTTGTCCCCCTCCGTGAATATCTAAAGGTAAACCTAAAATTTTTTCGGACATTGCAGAACATTCGATATGCCATCCTGGGCGACCCTCTCCCCAAGGGCTTTCCCATTTTGGTTCTCCAGGTTTAGAAAATTTCCATAGGACAAAATCTTCTTTATTTATTTTTTTGTCTTTAACTTTTATCCTTGCTCCAGCTTTTAAATTTTTTATTTTTTGACCGGAAAGTTTCCCATAGTCTTTGAATTTTGAGATGTCAAAATAGATACCGTCTTCTTTTATTAAATAAGCATAATTTTTCTCTTCTAATATTTGTATTAATTCAATCATCTCCTTGATATATTCTGTGGCTTTTGGTTGAATATCTGGTTTTCGGACCCCAATTTTTTCGTAGTCTTCTTTATGTGCTTTTAGATTTTTTCTTGTAATGTCTTTGATTTCAACTTCCAACTCTTTAGCCTTGTTGATTATTTTATCGTCGATATCTGTAATGTTCGATACAAATGTTACTTTGTTCCCTATGAATTCTAGATATTTTCTTAGGATGTCGAATGTTATTTGTTGTCTCGCGTGTCCTAAATGAGGCACGTCATTAACTGTTGGTCCACAAACATAGATTTTTACTTTTCCTTTTTCTACCGGTTTAAAGTTTTCTAACTTTCTTGATAAAGTATTGTAAATTTTAAAAGTCATATATTAAATAAGTTTCTTCCACTTATAAGATTTTCTAGAACTAGTTTTCTTCCGATGCTTCTACTTTTTCAAAGAACGTATCAAATTTTTTAGAACCTTCTTTTAGAACTTTTGTGTTAATCTGAACTGTGTCAAGAGAGATTTCTTTTCCTCGGACTGTTTTCCTTAATCTTAATCCTTTTGGTTTTTT
>JAYEHV010000023.1:0-4000 GCA_034716495.1 Nanobdellota archaeon | reverse complement strand
CAGGGAATTCACTATCAAACACCACTAGAAAAGTACGAATGTCTCATTAATACGGTTTATCTTGCATTGAGAATTATCTTGCATTGAGAATAGGAATGACCTTTTAGTTTGAAGAATTCTTTTCTAATTAGTGCCTTTTCCAAGGGGTTTGAAAAGGTTCAGTTCAGAAGTTAATTTGTGTGGTTTAATATGCATATTAGCTAGTGACATATGTCACTAAGGTGCACAACACTCTCGTTCTCCGATAGTTTTATAAACTAAATTTTCACGTTAGTAATACCAATGAAGGTAATCCTGAGGGACTTCTTGGTTAAATTAAAATGGCATCAACATACGATATTGTAGAGAAAGCGGCTAAGACTGGGAAGGTTGATAGAGGGGTAAACGAAGTTACTAAGGCTGTTGAGCGTGGTGTAGCTAAACTTGTTGTTTTTGCTAGTGATGTTGATCCTAAGGAATTGACGCAACATTTACCGATTCTTTGCAAGGAAAAAAGTATTAAGTTTGCTGAAGTTGACTCGCGGGAGAAGCTAGGAATCTCGGTTGGAATTAATAGACCTACGGCGGCGGTTGCGGTAATTAATGAAGGTGAAGCTAAACTTGATTCTATAAATTAATGATTATATTATTAAGTAACAAAAATGGTTAAAGTAACATTAAAAATATTCTATGAATCCATTTTCATAGGGGAAAATAAAAATGGCTAAACAAGAAAATAAGAAGCAAGATAATAAGAAGCAAGAAAAGAAACAAAGTGGGTCGAAGGGTTCAGAGAAATTGACTGAAGAAGGTGTGGTTCCTGCTATTGTTGAGGCTACTCTTGGGAGAACTGGAACTCGGGGGGAAATTACCCAAGTTAAGTGTAAAATTTTACAAGGAAAAAATCGGGGGAAGTCTATGAGACGAAATGTCTTAGGTTCGATTAAAAAAAGAGATATTTTGATGCTGAGAGAAACAGAGATTGAAGCGCGAAGATTATTTAAGAAGATAAATAAGGGGGGCAAGGACTGATGCCCGTCTGTTCATTTTGTAAAAATTCGTATAATTTTCCTAAGGGAACTACAGTTATTCAGAAGGATGGTTCTGTAAAATATTATTGTTCTTCGAAATGTCGAAAGAATTCTGAGATGGGTCGGTTTGCTAAGAAGGTTAAATGGGTTAAGAAGTCTGATATTGTTAAGACTGGAAAAAAGAAATAGATAATCTGTTGTAATTTTCTCTAATTATTATTTTGTCGACGGTAAATCTAGTTTTTTACATCCAAATGTTTATAAAGGATAATTGTTTTTTGGGTGTATAAAAGGAGTTAGATGATTTATTATGAAAAGTTACTCGGCAAAAGATATTAGTGTTTTAGAAGGTCTTGAGGCTGTTAGGAAAAGGCCTGGTATGTATATTGGTTCTACTGATAAGTATGGTCTTCATCATTTAGTTTATGAAGTTGTGGATAATTCCGTCGATGAACATATGGCAGGAGTTTGTTCTTTAATAACTGTTACTGTGAATAAGGATAATTCTGTGACAGTTCAAGATGATGGAAGAGGTATGCCTGTCGATCTTCATCCAGTTTACAAAAGACCTGCGATGGAAATTATTGTTACAAAATTGCATGCAGGGGGAAAGTTTGATAATAAATCTTATGCAGTTTCTGGAGGGTTGCACGGCGTCGGTATTTCTGTTGTTTCAGCTTTATCTAAGGATATGATTGTTAAGGTAACTAAGGATGGAAATGTTTACGCTCAGTCTTATGCAATGGGTAAGCCCAAGGCAGATATGGAAACTGTTGGAACGGCAGGTGCTAATGAGCATGGAACTGTGGTTACTTTTATTCCCGATGATTCTATCTTCTCGACGGTTGATTTTGATTATAAGACTTTAGCTACAAGGTTTAGAGAGACTTGTTTTTTGAATGCGGGTCTGAAAATTATGTTTAGTGATTTGAGGGGAGAGAAAGAACGAAAGGAAGTTTTTCATTACGAGGGGGGTTTGGTGGAGTTTGTTAAATGGTTAAACAAAACACGGACTGCGATTCATCAGAAGCCGATTTATTTTAAGAGGGGGTCTAACGGGACGGTTGTAGAGGTTGCGATTCAGTATTCGGATTCGTTTAATGAGAATATACAAGGATTTGTTAACACGATTAATACTATTGAGGGTGGGACGCATGTTGCTGGTTTGAAATCAGCTTTGACGAAAGTGATTAATGATTATGGGATTAAGAAGGGGATTTTAAAGAAAGGGCAGAAATTGACAGGAGATGATGTTCGTGAAGGGATTACTGCGGTTATTTCTTTGAAGATGGCAGAGCCGCAGTTTGAGGGTCAGACTAAAACAAAATTGGGGAATGGTGAAATTAAAGGGATTGTAGAATCTATGGCGACTTCCGCTCTTAGTGATTTTCTCGAAGAGAATCCTGCTGTTGCTAAGGCGATTATTAATAAGGCGACTTCCGCTTTGAGGGCTCGAGAGGCGGCTAAGAAAGCAAAGGATTTAGTTCGTCGAAAGAATGCCCTTAGTGTTGGTTCAGGTCTGCCTGGAAAATTAGCGGATTGTTCTAGTCGAAAAAAGGAGTTGACTGAATTATATATTGTTGAGGGAGATTCTGCTGGAGGGACTGCGAAAGGTGGTAGGGATAGAGAAATTCAGGCGATTCTTCCATTGAGAGGTAAGATTCTTAATGTTGAGAAGTCTAACCCTGCGAGAGCCCTTAGTTCTGAACAAATTTCAAATATGATTACGGCCATTGGGACGGGTGTAGGTGATAGTTTTGATATTGGAAAGTTGAGATATAACAAAATCATAATTATGACTGATGCTGATGTTGATGGACAACATATTAAATCACTTTTGTTGACGATGATTTACAGATATCTTTCTCATTTGATTGAAGAGGGACATGTTTTTGTTGCTGTTGCTCCATTCTTTAAAATTAAGAAAGGTATGAAGGAGTATTATACATATAATGATGGGGAGTTAAAAGCTAAGTTAGCAGAATTAGGTGGTAAATGCGAGGTTAGTAGATTTAAGGGTCTTGGTGAGATGAATGACGAGCAATTATGGTCTACAACGATGAATCCTAAAACGAGGAGATTAAAACAAGTTTCAATTGAGGATGCTGTCGAAGCTGATGAGACGTTTAGTTTATTAATGGGAGATGCTGTTGCTCCTCGGAAACAATTCATCGAGGAGAATGCTGATAAGGCGGAGGTTGATTTATAATGGTAGATAAGAAAATTGTTAAAGCGTATTTTTGTCCGAAATGCAAATCTGTAAAAGTTAAATATGTGTTTGGGTTGGGGAATTTATTTGGAGTTGTTCCTAGGATGAAATGTGATAAGTGTGGATTTGGTGCGGTTGGTTTTCCGATGGTTGTGACTAGTAAAAAGGAGTTAGCTAAGAAGAGAAAACAGGGGGCGAAAAAACAATGAGCGATAAAAAAGTTCTTGGAATGAGTTTATTTGGTATTGTTAAAAGCAGTGAACCATGGAAAAAAGCCCATGAAATTGGGATGAAAGAGTTATCAGAAAGGGCAAAGATGCCGGAATTAATTGAGAAGGTAGACAGTGAGCATTATTTTAATTTTGTCAAGAAAGCTTTAGAAAAAATTGATGAGTATAAAGATTTGCCGGAGAATGAAAGAGTCTCTCTTAGGAGGTCTCAATATTTTGACAGGGTTTTTGATTTAATCAAGCTGGGGGACTATATTGATGAGGATTTTGTCTCTTTTTTGAAGGAGTTAAAAGAAATTTATTCTCTGGTTTTGATTACTACTAATTCTCTGGAATTTGTAGAAGATGTTTTGAAGTTTGCTCATGCGGAAGATTTGTTTGAGAATATAATTACTCTCGATCCCGAAGAAGAAGATGATAAAGAGCTTACTTTTGATAAGGCTATGAAGGAACTAAAAAAGTTAGATTTGTTTGTTGGAAATGATAGATCTGGAGAGGCTTGTAGGAGTAGAGGGATAGAATTTATTAAATATAAGGGTCTTGATGAATTG
>JAYEHV010000022.1:0-4038 GCA_034716495.1 Nanobdellota archaeon | reverse complement strand
CCAACTAGTATCTAACCCAATAATCTTATCTACAAGCACTAATTTTTCATCTTGGAACTTTCTCTGAATATTATCTTTTACTAATTTGGCATTCTCTCGAATCAACTTAATATCTATCATAACAAATCTACCTCAAATATTCTATTTACCATAAGCAAAAACAAGCAACAATATATTTAAACTTATTCATACAAAAATTTTTATGGATGAAAAAGAGTTGATAAAAAGAGTTAGAAATTCGTTTAGGGCAAAAAAATCTCGAGCTGAGATTCTCACAGGATTTCAGAAACGAGGATACAAACTAGCATATGCTGATAAGCTTATCTCCAAAGCAAAATGTCCCAAAAAGATAGCAACACTAGTTTTTCTCATAATCCTCATTATATTCTTCATAGCATTCGGAAGTTATTCTTTATCGAACAAACACAAAACAGAATTATCCAATCCTCTACTAACTATCACAGGGAATACAATTGCAACATCCCAGAATACTCTTCAACAAGAACTAAAAATAGACCAAATAGAAATAACTCCCGAATTTATTTCATATCTATTAAACGAAATAGCTGCGTGGAAACTTCACAAAAACCCATTTAATTTCGAAGAACCTATTATTAATTTCAAAATTGGAGATAAAAACTTTTACTCAGAAATTGGAGACGAAATAAACACTTACAAAGGACTTAGTCAAAAAGCAGACTTACAATTTGATGCAGACAAAGGAGATTTAATCAAAGCAATAACTTCTGACAACCCAAAAGATATTCTAAAACAATCTCTTGCAAGTGGAAAAACACAATTAGAGCTTTTTGCAAGTGAAGCAGAACTTTTAGCCAAAGGTTACCTTAATCTTTACATCATCTTAAAATAATTGCTACTACTCCCAAATTTTCTGTCACCCTATAAAATTTTTGTAGTTACTGCTCATGGGCGAATTTTCGGAGAAAGACTTATAAGCCATTCATAACTTTGATATATACATTAGAAACTATATATCATGGGAGACAATTTCGATTTATTCTTTAGAAGAAAGCCAGCACTGATGCTCATAGCCTTAAAAAAAGTCTCACGAGCAAAATACGGCTCTCAATTAGCAAAAGAAGTTGATTGCACATATTCTCACGCAGTAAAGATCCTACAAAACCTCGAAGAACTCGGACTCGTTAGCTTTGAGAAAAAAGGACGAATCAAAATAATCAAACTTACAAAAAAAGGGACTGATGTCGCAGATAATATTGAAGCGATAAGGAAGTTGGTTGCTTAGTAATTATTTATTCTTGATTATATTTCAGATACTATCTTTATGACAATAATAATTAAAAATAGTAAAAATAGACAAGATTGTGGCAAATAATCGGACTATTCAATTTTATGCAATTAATGATTCAGAAGAGCACATTCTTCCAGGTGCCGCATCTTTAATAGAGCGTATGAAGGATATAAATTATCCTTGTGTTGTTTTAATAAGACAAAATAATTGGAATGATCATACTTATTTCTCTCATTTTTATACTTATTATAAAAAAGAAAAAAACTACACCCCCTACCTGATAGGTCCAATAAGAATAATCCAATCAGGTGCCATTGGAAATAAAACTGAACTCCCTAGAGAATTTGAGAAATTAGATAACTCCAAATTTTTCTCTAGAGGATTTTCACAGTTTATAAAAGGAGTTACTGGATTGGGAGATCTTAAAAAATTTATTTTAGAATCATTAAATGAAGTCGATTTTTGTCAACATACAAAAAATAAAATTCTAAAAATAGATGCTACCCTGTTGGAACCTTATGAGAACTCATTATTTAGGTATGATTATTACGATTTGGATACTTCTTCGGAGTATGCTCAGAATTCAATGAATATGCTTAAAAGAATAGAGAATTGCGAAGAGAACATTAAAGAAATAGATAAAAAAAATAAAGATTTTATAATAAACTTGCTGTATGGGTCTGCAGTAGCTACTCTTGAATCTTACTTGGGTGATGCCTTTAAATATAATGTGATAAAAGAAAAACATTTCTTTTGTTCTTTTTTAAAAAATTATAAATTTCCAAGAGGAGATACAAAATATTCATTAAAAGATTTAGGTTTGCATGGGAATAAAATTGGAGAATATATAGAAGAAGAGGCTAAAAAAATAATGAATGATATTATATTCCATAAACTAGAAGTTGTCAAGGGATTATATGAAACTATTTTAAGTATCACCCTACCAGATATGTTAATGGATTTTCAGGATGCAGTTTCTAAGAGACATGATATCTTTCATAGAAATGGTAAGACAAAAAGTGGAGTCGATTTAAATATCCAACCACCTGAATTATCTGAATTGATAAAAAATATTAGGGTGTTTATAGGAAGAGTAGAAAGTATATTTGATGCTCAGAAATAATTAAAAAATATCAAATGGCCTCGAGGGGATTTTACTCAAGATTCACTCTAAAATTTTGCAATATATTTTTTGTTTATGCAAAATTCGAGCAAATCTTTCGCCCCCGACGTCGTGTGTTCAAATCTAAATGGCCTCGAGGGGATTTGAACCCCCGACACCTAGATTAAGAGTCTAGTGCTCTAACCAGGCTGAGCTACGAAGCCATGTATGATTCTCAGACTGGTAACCAGGCCGAGATTATTTGAAATCGACTAATCGCAACTTCTCGATTTCAAATAATCGAGTCAAGCTACGAAGCCATTAATTTAATTGGGAGAATTTCATTTAAAAACTTGTGGGATTTGTTGCACAAGTCAGCGAAATAAAATTTTAGTCGCAGGTGTCCATTTCCGATGGACGGCGACGTTAAGAAATTTTATTGAGCACTAAATGCGATAATTCTAAAATTGATTTTCTATAGAAAATTGATTTTAGAATTATCGCAATCTAAGTTTTGATTCCAGGGAACCTTTTTCTAAAAGGGAGCCTAATCATCCACCCGGACAATATTCTTACACTTTACACACTTATAAAACTTCGATTCCGGCTCATCTCCCGCCCGCATTTGCCTAATCCAAAAATAAGCTTTCTTATGCCCACATTTCTTACAATTATATCCGGTAATTGGATGAACATCAGCCTCTTTTTCACTTACAACAGCAACAACATTCCTATCTTTAATCTCTTCCTTAACTTCTATCTTCACCTTCCCCTTAGCAGAATAACTACATCTAGGACAGCCAAACCTCGCCTTCTTCATCATAAGCAATGCACCACACTTCGGACAAAATTCCATCAACTAACCATATTTCATCAATATATAAAATTAACTATCTTTACTTACCTTGTGCAACCCACAGACATATGTCACTTTCTTATACACGATAGTTAAGTTTACTTACCTCTAATATAACAATGTACAAAGAATTGCTAATGAATAAAAGTTAGAGATAAGATAATTAAATACAGAGACATAAAGTTTTATAATTCTCAAATTGTTTAACATATTATGGAATTGAAAAGTCCTGAGAGGGAAGTTGAATATAAGGCGAGTGTTGGTGAGGATGGGAATGTTGTGTTAAAGAAAAAGTCTGCGATTAAGCGAGGGGCGAAGAGTAAGGCGCAAGGGGGGCAATTTGAATTGAGGGTTCGGAAGGATTTGGAGGAGAAGGGTTGGATTGTTGATAAGTGGTCTAATAATGTTGATTTAGATTTGGGGAAGATTGTGCCGTGCAAGAGGAAGTTTAATCCGTTTAATAAGGCGATGACGATTGGGACGGGGTTTCCGGATTTTGTTTGTTTTGAGAAGAGGGGGAATTTGTTTGAGGTGATTGGCGTCGAGGTTAAGATGAATGGGTTGTTAAGTCCGATTGAAAAAAGAAAATGTAGGTGGTATTTAGAAAATAAAATTTTTAGTGAGATTAGGGTTGCTCGGAAGGTGAAGGAGAAGAATCGGATTCGGGTTGAATATTTGGATGTTAAGGAAATTTTGAAAAGGGCGCGATGAACATCGCACTTTAAAGAAGTTTTCGGAACGAAGTGGAGAAAATTTGGGAAAAATCCGAGCTGAGGATTTTTCCTCTTAATCACTGTTAAATCCCCCGAC
>JAYEHV010000021.1:0-15953 GCA_034716495.1 Nanobdellota archaeon | reverse complement strand
CTTTTTCAAAGAACGTATCAAATTTTTTAGAACCTTCTTTTAGAACTTTTGTGTTAATCTGAACTGTGTCAAGAGAGATTTCTTTTCCTCGGACTGTTTTCCTTAATCTTAATCCTTTTGGTTTTTTGTTAACTTTTTTCTCTCCCTTAGGTTTTTTATGCATACCCTTTCCATAACTCAGCAGGACTTTGTGAAGATTAGGTCCTTCAATAGTCGGCATTCCCATGAAACCGGCTTTATCTGAAGTTCCTGTAATTTCTAACTCATAACTTGCTAAATCTTCAGAGATTTCTTCGCCTTTGATTTTATCTCCTATTGAATAGCCAACTAACTTCTCATCTTCCGTCTCAACTTTGTAGGTCTTTCCGTTGTGGGATACGTTTATTTTAAATGTCATGTTAAGGGGTAAGAATTTAGGTTTAAAAGGCTTTTGGGGTTGGGAATTTGGAAATGGGGTAGAAAATTTTCAGCCTTAAATCCCCCAAGTTGGATTTGTTCTTCGTTTTATCGTCGCTATTTCTTGTAAAACTGATTTCTCGTTGGAAGTTAATAGGTCTTTATATTTTTTGAATTTTCTGAAATCAGTCTCAGAGAGGTTTGTGTAAAGTGATTCTCCTACTTTTAACTGTCGTTCAAAATTTACTCCGGGGACGGATATTGCTACTTCTTTTCCTTCTACTGCTTCTTGGACGTTGTTTTTATCTTCTTGGATTTCTTTAATCTGTCCAATCTTTTCGTTATTTTGGTTTATGAATCTTTCACCTTTTTTTAGTATACCTCCTTTTACTTGAACTCCGAAAACTGCGGGACTTGAATTTCGGAATACAAAATCGAGGATTGTTATCTTGGAGACTGTTGGAAGTTCATTAAGCTTCTGACGTTCAACTTCTTTTAATTTTTCTTCTCTCCACTCTTCAAAATTTTCAATTAGTTTGTAGACAACGTTGTCGGTAATTATTTTGATTTCTTTTAACTCGTCTATGTCGGAATCTTCGGCTAATTGGACGTTGAATCCTAACAAAACTTTATCCCCTTCGGGAAGTGCGTTTGTTTTGTAAATATCTTTTTTTGTTATCGGTCCGATTCCTACGTGTATTACTCTGATTTGTCTTTGTTTTAATAAAAATAATAAAGCTTCGAGCGAACCAAGTGAATCGGCTTTTACTACAATTCCAATTTTATCTGTCTTAATTTCTTCAGAAATTTCACTTGAAAATTCTTCCTTAATTTCTTCGAGATTATTGTTGATTACTTGGAAGGGCATACCTGGTAAAATTTCTTCTTTTGAAATTATTTGTAATCGAATTCCCGTTGCTGCTTTGACTTCAGCTTCTGTTTTGAATTTATTATTTAATGGTACTCTCACAGATTTATTTTTATCTTTGGTTGGGGCAGGCCCTTGGGCTTCCTGAATGTTTCTAACCTTTGTAATAATTATCTCTCCTCCTATTGATGCAATTGCTATTTCATCTTTATCCGAAAGTTTGCCGTCGTAAAGAATACACTCTAAAAAATTTATTGCTTTATCTTTTTTAACTTCGAGAATAACGCCTTTTCCCTGTTCTTTTGTCTTGATTCTTTCTTTTAAGAATTTTTGTGATAGTGCTGTAATCATTGCTAAGATTTCAGAGATTCCTTCGCTGGTTTTTGCGGAGCAAGGGATGATTGCAAGTTTTTTTGTGAAATCATTAATTTTTGAATACATGTCCGCGTCAAATCCGTAAGAGTGTAGTACGCCTATGAGAGTATAGAATTTTTCTTCGAAGTTTTGCTTCACATTTATTGCTTGGTTTTCTATTGAATCTAGCGAGAGTAGGGATTCGGAAGTTTTCCAGCCAGAAATGTTATCGATTTTATTTAGTGCGACGATAAATGGAGTTTTATTTGCTTTTAAAATTTGGAGAACTTCGGATGTCTGGGGTTTTACTCCGTCGTTGATATCGATTACGAGAACTGCAATGTCAGCTAGTGAACCTCCTCTTTTTCTTAGGTTTGTGAAAGCTGCGTGACCAGGGGTATCAATGAAGAGTAGTCCTGGAATTTCTAAAGGGATTTTGAATTTTTTTAGTATTTTTTTTGAACGTTCCTGGATTGATGGAGAATCTATTCTGGTGAAAGAGATTTTTTGAGTAATATTTCCTTCTTCTTTTATTTGAACATTAGTTTTTCTTATTTTATCCAATATGCTGGTCTTTCCATGATCTACATGCCCGCAAATAGTTACTATTGGAGATCTTATCTTTACCATATAAATTAACTAATAGATAGATTTAAAAAGTTAGCTCTTTGTATTGTGTTATGGAAATTATAAAGTATGAGACTCGTTTGGAAGCTAGAGGTGTTGAATTGCGTTGTAGGGATTCTTGTCCATGTCATTGAGAGTATTGTGAATTGGCTAGTGAATACTTGCCTTCTTCTGATGAACTTTCTTAATAATGAGATTCTCTCGATTTGGTAAGGTTTATGAAATTTGTAATTTTAAGAATGAATTTTGGTATTTAATTCGACATTCTATCCTTAATTATTCTTTTTTATTATCTGAAAATGAATTTGAAAGTTTAAAAAAATGTATTAGTTCTTCAAAGTTTGTTAAAGATTTTTCCTCACTTAAAAAAGCCCATTTGGTTGTCCCGGACACTTATTCAGAAGAAAAATTTATTAGCACCATTCTTGAAAGGTCGAAGATGAATAAACCTTTTTTTAATATATTTTATTTAACTTTTGATACAAAGTGTAACTTAGATTGTAGGTATTGTTATACCGAAGGAAGTATTGATAGTAAATTTAATCATCAGGTAATGTCTAAAAATACGCTTTCAAAAATCTTTGATTTTATGGATGAAATAATTAAAGAAGGGCGAGGGAAATATCTGGGTGAAAAGATATCTTTTATTTTTTATGGGTCTGAACCTTTATTACATCCAGAATTATTTGAGGAATCTTTAAAGAAGATGGAGCAATTAATGAATAGTAGCGGGATACAAATTGAAAAACAATTAATTACAAATGCTACACTTCTTACCGAAGATATAGCAAAGATAATAAAAAGATATGACGTAAATGTTGCTGTGTCTTTAGATGGGACTAAAGAATCTCATAATAAAATGAGAGTTTATTCTAATGGTAAAGGTTCTTATGATTCTACAATAAAAGGTATTAAAGCTCTTAAAAAATGTGGGGTGCCATTTAGTATTTCATGCACAATTGGTTCACATAATATACAAAATTTATCCAATTGCATAAACTTTTTTAAAGATATGTCTGCTGAAAGTATTGGTTTTAATTTATTATTAGATGCTAAAATTAGAAAATTGCCATTTGTATCTAATTTTGATGCAAATATTGCTTTATTTAATTCTTTTAAGAAAGCTGAAAATAAGGGATTTTTTGAATCAAGAGTTGGTAGAAAGTTAAAATCATTTAATACCCTTTGAAAAATTCATTTTAGAGATTGTGGTGCTTATGGCAATCAATTAGTCTTTTTTCCAGATGGGGATATAAGTGTTTGTCAAGGGTATTTTGGATATAGAAAACATATCTTAGGGAATATTGAAAAATCTACCCCTAAAGAAATATTTAATTCTTCAATATTAAAAAAGTGGGTTTTACGAATCCCTTTAAATCGAGATGAATGTAAATTTTGTCCAGCTATAGGGATATGTGGTGGCGGGTGTATTTTTAACAGCGAATGTAATTATGGAAGCATTTTCAAGAGAAATAAAAACTTTTGTATGCATACTTTGATTTCTCTTGATTGGTTGATTAAAAATTCCTTAGAAAGTCGTCTCGGAAGGAATCTTTATATAAAAGAAATTTCTTTTATGTTTTGAATGAGAGTTAGGTTAAGGAGATTAAAAGGTTTTTGATTAATAGAGGATTTTTAAATCTATATTTCTTTGTGATTCCATGAATAATTATACAATTGTAAATCTTGAAAAAAAATACGAATTAGAGCTTGATAGAATCGTCTCTGAAATAGAAAAGCGAAAAGCGAAAAAGGTTTTGTTGCAGTTGCCTGATGGGTTGAAACCTTGGGCCTTATCAATAAGTGATTATTTAGAAGAGAAAACTGATGCGAAAATTAGTATTTGGTTGGGAACTTGTTTTGGGGCTTGTGACTTGCCGAATAGTGGTGCTGATTTAGTTGTGCAATTTGGACATGCACCTTGGAAATAAATTTCTATTTATTGGGTTCGCTATATATATTTTTATAAGGGTGATTGAATTTATTTAAATATGGGATTGATAGGTTGGGTTAAGAGTCTTGGAGGAAAGGTTCTTTATTATCCCGGATGTTTGACGAAAAGTGTTCTATCTCAAGAATTTGAAAATTATAAGGAAATTTTTAATAAGCTTGGGGTTGATTTTATTTTGCTATCAGATAAGGAAACTTGTTGTGGGTTGCCGGTTTTGAATGCAGGTTATCGGAAAGATGCACGAAAATTGGCTAAGAAAAATTTTGATTTGTTTAAGAAAAATTCGGTGACTAAGATTATTACAAACTGTCCTGCGTGTTATCATATGTTTAAGGAAGTTTATCCTAAGTTGGTTCGTGAGTGGGATATTGAAGTTGAACATGTGACTGTGACGATTTTTGAGGCTTTGAAAAAAAGAGGGATTAAGTTTCGAGGTTCCGACGAGGAGAGGGGTATAGTGAGTTACCATGACCCGTGTTATCTTGGGAGATATTCAGAGATTTATGATGAACCAAGAAAAGTTATTGAGTTGCTTGGTGGGAAAATTGCTGAGATGAAGTTTAATAGGGAAAATGCGATTTGTTGTGGTGGCGAAATGCGGGTGAATTTTCCGAATGTTTCTAAAAAGATTGCGATGGAAAGAGTTAAATTTATTCCTTCGGATGCTACGAGGATTATTTCTCCTTGTGGTCTTTGTTATTTAAATCTAAAATCAGCTTCAGAGAAAAGTATTGAGTTTTCTAGTTTTGTTCTTGGAAAATTGAGGGGGCTTGGACGATGAAAAAAGATTTGATGAAAGCCTACGAGACAGATGCTTCACAATTAAATGGAAAGGCTCTTGATGTTGTTCATCCGTCTACGATAATGGAAGTTAGAAATATAGTTGCTAAGACTCAAAGAATTGTTCCAAGAGGTGCGGGGACAGGGTTAGTTGGGGGTTGTGTTCCCCTGAATGGGTTGGATGTTGTTTTGGATTTGTCTAAGCTAGATTGGATTGGCAGTTTTGATAAAGAGCGTAGAACTGTTGAGGTGGGGGCAGGCGTTATCCTAGATGATTTGCAGGATTATCTTGCTCAGAGTAATTTAGAATTTCCAATTAATCCTCTGAATTCCAAAGTTTGTACGATTGGTGGGATGATTGCGACGAATGCTGTCGGAAATCGGATGGTTAAGTATGGGAAAATTTCTAACTGGATAAAGTGGGTTGAGATTGTGGATTGTTATGGAAATTTGCATAGGAAAGGTGTGACTGAATTATCTGATTATGCTGGAATGGAAGGGCTTACAGGAGTTATTGTTAAGGCTTGTTTGAAATTATTGCCTCTGAAAAAACGAACAGCTTCGCTGATTAAGGTTGAAAATTCTGAAGATGTTGTTTCGATAGTGAGGGAATTAAAGAGAAACACAATAGTTTCCATGATTTATTTTTTTGATAAGAAAATTTCTAAGGGGTTAGAATTGACTGAGGATTATCATTTGATTGTTGAATACGAGGACGGTAGTGGTTCTATGAAGGAAGAAGAGTATGAAAAGTTGATGAAAATGAGGGAGAATATTTATTCGTTTGTTGTTGGCAAGGGTTATGTTCGGATTGAAGACCCTAAAATTATGATTGATAGATTTGTTAAGTTGATGAATTGGTTTGAAAGGGTTGGTATACCTACTTTTGGGCATATCGGTGTTGGAATCTTGCATCCGTGTTTTAGTCGTAGCCAGGAAAAATATATCCCTGAGATGATGAAATTTGTGAAAAGACTTGGTGGGCAAATTTCTAGAGGGTATGGAGTTGGTATACTGAAGACTAATTTTGTTGAGATGGGTGATAAAAAGATTTTGATTAATGTTAAAAAGCGAACGGACCCTTTGAATAAATTTAATGTTGGGAAGGTTATTTGATGGAAGAAGAATTTTTTGATAAATTGCTAGAGAAAGTGTTGCCTTATTTTGAAAATGGCGATGGACATGGTTTTGATCATGTTGGGGGCCTATAAAATGGAGATGATACAAGCAACAGTTAAGCGGGGTTTTCCAATTTATGATAAGAGTATACTTCCTAAAGAAACTTATGATGGAAGTAAGTCTACAGTGATTAATCATATTTATGAGAAGATTTTAAAGATAACTCCAGAATCATTTAAAACTGTTAAGGCGAGGGAAATTGCTAAAGGACGTTATAATTTTGTTAAGAAGTTTGCGGAGAGATATGTTGGAGAATCAAATGGAGAATCGTAATGGAAAGATTTAAATATATTGGAGGGTTAGAATAAGTATTACATCCCCGGTATGACGCAAGGAATGCCGGGAGTCTTTATTTTTAGGATGGTTAAAAAGAAAGCTATTGTTTTTGTTGATGGTAATAACTGGTATCATAACGTGAAATCAATTATTGAAAAACCGAGGGCAATTGATTTTCGAAAGTTGGCGAGTATGATTGCAGAGCATTTTGATTTAAATGTTATTGAGATTCGTTATTATAATTCGACGCCAGACATAGAACTTGGAGAGGATAACTATTATAAGCACATGGTTTTTTTGGCGAGTTTGAAACAAAAAGGTTTGACTGTGAAAACCAGGAAATTGAAAAAGATAAAAGCTAGCGGGAAAGTAATTAGGGTTGAGAAAGGAATTGATGTGATGATTTCTACAGATATGATGAGGAAGACTTTAGTGGAAAATTCTTGTGATTGTTGTGTTTTGATTACGGGAGATTCTGATTTTGTTCCAGTTATGCAGTTGATAAAAAAGGCTGATAAAGAAGTTTTAACTGTATCTGTCTTGAAAGGTTATGCTCGGGAATTGTTGCAGGGCGAGTTTAGATTTTGGATTTTAAAGAAACAGGATATTGTTAAATGTTTTGGAGGGTATAGTGGGAGAAAAAAATAAGCCGACGAAGCAAGATAAGATTGAGGCAGATAATTTGATGGAGGAAGTAACTGAGATTTTAGAGCCATGTATTAAATGCGGGTTGTGTAAACATCTTTGTCCAGTTTTTAGAGTTTTGAAAGAAGAAGCAGTTTCTCCGAGAGGAAAGGCGATTATTTTATCAGATAAAATTTTGGATAAGGTTGTTTTTGAGTGTACCCTTTGTAAGGGATGTGAACAAGAGTGTCCGTTGAATGTTAAGGTTTGTGATGCAATTTTGAAAGCTCGGGAAGCGATGGTTTTGAGGGGAAAGGGGTTGAAGTCGAATGGGGAAATGGTTGAGAACGTTCGGAAGTATGGGAATTTTTTTGGGAAGTGAAAATTATTATCATAAGATATTTAAATACGACCTATATCGTGTTAATGTATGTGGGTAGCAAAAATTAAATTTTCTGGAGAAAAAGGAAAGATTGGCAGTAGAACTAAAAAATTTGGAGTTTCTCTATCGGGGTTTCCTGTTTCATTTTACACAAGAAATGATGGAATATATATCTATATGGTCGGATTTATTTTTGGAGAACAAAAAAAGAAAAAGAAATTTATTAAAGATATAAAAAAAGAAAAAGGGATTTTACATTTTGAAAACAAAGGCGACTTTATAATTGCACAAATTGTAGAGTCTTTAAGGTTAAAACCCATGTATAATCATAAGATTCTTAATTTAGAACCTGTTTTTATTGATGAAGAAGGTTGGAATCACTGGACAATTGGCAGTTGGAATAAAAAAGAATTAATTGAATTTATTAACATAATCGAAAAAAGATATGGAGGTAATTTAATCGGTGTTGGTCAGAAAGAGATAACTAATTTTTCAATATTAAGTATACAACCAGAATTAACCGCTAAACAAAAAAGAGCCATGGAGTTAGCTATAAAAGAAAATTACTATAATTGTCCTCGGAAGGTTGAATTGAGAGATTTAGCAAAAATAATGAGGATTTCTTATTCAACATTTCAGGCACATCTAAGAAAAGCCGAGCAAAAACTGATGCCTTTTTTCTTTAATAAAACCAAATAAGAGACACGACCTATATCGCTATAAATCAAATATAACCATTTTACCAAACTACTTTTAAGTGGTAAAATGGAATTACAAGATTTACTCTCCGATGATAAGATAAAAAAATATCACAAAGAATGGAATTCTTTTAGTGGAAAGCATAGATTAGAAACTCCTTATAATGTTCATTCAGGACTTCCAGTAATTGGACAAGTTTTTCAGTTTGAAAATAAACCTATTTTTAGAACACATATTTTTAAGAGAAAATTAAAAAAAGCATTCGATCCTTATTTTATTAGTGAGAATGGATATTTGTACCCTTATCTTCATTTAACTCATTATTTTTTTCCGATAGAGCAGATTGCTCACGTCGCTTTATCTAAATTAATTCCGAATTACAATCATTATCTTATTACTGACAGATTTGATAGTAAAAAGTCTCTGATTATGAAAGAAGGAGTTGATTTTAAAGAAACGAGAGTGTCTATAGAATTATTACCAAATGTAACGAGGGGAAGAAATAGATTTGTGGTGAGGGGAAGTGCAACTTTTTATAACGATAAAACAGAAGAGTCCCTGCAAATATGGTATTTGGAGGGCTTTGGCGAATTAAGAAGATATGTTAAGGATATCCAAAAATTAAAAAAAGGTGATACATCTGCAGTTGAAGATTTAGTTAGAAAAATTGATGCCTTAGATGTCAAACATAAAAAAATGCTTAATCCTAGAGATTATATCCCAAAAGATGAATTAATTAGGAAGTTAAGAAATAGAGAAATACCTGAGGAGGAATTACATGATTTCTTTTCTTATTGGGATAGGGAATAAATCTACCTTAGAAAATTTTGAGATTAATTATTCTAAGGAAAAATATACCGGAATTGATTAATTTGATGAGGGGGGTCTGAAGTAGAATGGGGAAATGGTTGAGAACGTTCTGAAGTATGGGAATTTTTTGGAGGGGAGGAAAAGCAAGGAGTAGTTTTATAAGTTCATTTTAGGTGTGGAGATTATGACAGTATATTCACATTCTAAAGTTTCGTGTTTTGAGAATTGTCCGTATCAGTATAAGTTAAAATATATTGACAAGATTAAAGTGGATGTTCCTACGACGATAGAATGTTTTATGGGGGATATTGTTCATCAGACTCTTGAGAAATTGTATAAAGATAAAAAGTTTATGAATGAGATTTCTAAGGAAAAGTTGCTAGAGTTTTATGACACTTTGTGGAATAGAGAATATTCTGATGATATTTTGATTGTGAAAAAGGATTTGGTATCCGAGAATTATAAGAAGATGGGAGCGAAGTTTGTTGGGGATTATTATGATAAGTATGAGCCGTTTGAAGAGATGACTATTCTGGGACTGGAGACGACGGACAGAATGACTTTGCCGGAGGGGAATCAGTGGCATGTTAGGATTGATAAACTGGGGTGCGATGATAAAGGGAATTATTATGTTGTGGATTATAAAACGAATGCGAGAATGAAAGACCAAGAGGAAGCTGATGAGGACAGGCAGTTGGCGATGTATTCGTTTTGGGTGAAGGATAAGTTTAGGGATTGCAAGAAAGTGATTTTGAAATGGAATATGCTGGCGTTTAATAAGGAGGTTGTTTCGGAGAGGACGGATGAGCAGTTGGCGAAGTTGCAGGAAGATGTTTGTGCGAGAATTAAGGAAATTGAATCGGCGACAGAGTTTCCACGAAAGCAAACTGGGTTGTGTCCTTATTGTGTCTATAAAAGTATTTGTCCGTCGTTTAAGCATGAGTTAGAACTTGAAGAAAAATCTATTGAGGAGTTTAAGAAAGATGACGGGTTGAAATTGGTTGATGAGTTTTCTGAGGTGAAGATGCAGTTGGGGGAGTTGAAGAAAAAAAGTGAGGAGTTGAAAACGAAATTGGTTGTGTATGGAAAGCAGTTTGGTATTGATGCGGTTTATGGAAGCAATAAGATTGCGAGATTAAAAGAGTTTGAGAAGATTGTGATGCCTGAAGATAGAGGAAGACTGATTGCACTTTTGAAGGAGAAAGGGATTTGGGATGATTTTTGTATGTTGAGTTATGCTAAGTTGAATGGCGGGATTGTTCGAGGAGAGGTTGATGACTGGGTTCGGAATATGGTTGATGTCGTGAAGGATGTCAGGATAAGTTTGGGGAAGCGGAAGGATGTGGGAAATGGGGAATGAAGAGGGCGGTTGAGGATGGGAGAGTTGTGAAATATAGGGAGTTGGGGATAAACTTAAAATCTTAGTTATTCTTGGTAGGGTATGGTAATTGAAAATACAGCTAATCTTGGTTTTGAAAAAAAGCTTTGGTCGGCAGCAGATAAGCTTAGGAGCAATATGGATGCTGCGGAATATAAACATGTAGTTTTAGGTTTAATTTTCTTAAAATATATTTCGGATTCCTTTGGAGAAGCGAGAAAGGAAATAGGGGGGGATTCTGAGGGAGACCCTGAAGATATAGATGAATATAAAGCAAAGAATATATTTTGGGTTCCGCCTGAAGCAAGATGGGAGTATTTGCAAAAGAATGCTAAACAGCCTACAATAGGAAAACTTGTTGACGATGCAATGGATTCTATAGAAAGAGATAACCCTTCGTTGAAGGATGTTTTGCCTAAAAATTATGGGAGAGAATCTTTAGATAAGCAAAGGTTGGGCGAGATAATAGATTTGATTGGAACTATTGGATTAGGGGACAAAGAAGGCAAAAGTAAGGATTTACTTGGCAGGGTTTATGAATATTTTATAGGAGAGTTTTCGGATGCAGAAGGAAAGAAGGGCGGACAATTTTATACTCCTCGTTGCATTGTTAAACTTCTTGTAGAAATGATAGAACCTTATGAGGGAAGAATTTACGACCCTGCTTGTGGCTCTGGGGGGATGTTTGTTCAAAGTGAAAAATTCTTAGAAGAACATGGGGGCAAAACAGGAAATTTATCTGTTTATGGTCAAGAGTCCAATCACACGACTTGGCGTTTATGTAAGATGAATATGGCAATTAGAGCAATAGAATCTAATATTGCTTGGGGAGATAGTTTTCATGATGATGCTCATAAAGATTTGAAAGCAAATTTTGTTTTAGCCAATCCTCCGTTTAATGATTCAGATTGGAATGGAGATTTATTGAAGGAAGATGTTCGGTGGAAATTTGGAGTTCCTCCAAAAAATAATGCTAATTTTGCTTGGGTTCAGCATTTTGTTCATCATTTAGCCCCAACAGGAATTGCAGGATTTGTTTTGGCTAATGGTTCTATGTCTTCTAATACTTCTAATGAGGGTGAGATAAGAAAAAGTATTGTAGAAGAAGATTTGGTTGATTGTATGGTTGCTTTGCCTTCTCAGCTTTTTTATAATACAATGATTCCTGCTTGTCTTTGGTTTGTTACAAGAGATAAAGCCAATCATGGAAAAAGAAAATCTTGGCTAATCAAAATTTTCATAAACTATTAACAGAAGGAGTTCCAGTAGAGTATAGAAAAGATGGAAAAATAAAACATGGAAATGTGCAGTTAGTTGATTTTGAAAATCCAAATAAGAATGAATTTGTGGCAATAAATCAATTTACAATTATTGAGAATAATGTGAATAAAAGACCAGATGTTATTCTTTTTGTTAATGGCTTACCTTTGGCAGTTATAGAATTAAAAAATATCGCAGATGAGAAGGCTACTATTGCTGATGCGTTTAATCAGTTGCAAACTTACAAGGAGCAGATTCCTTCTTTGTTTAGGTATAACGAGATTTTAGTTATTAGCGATGGGCACAAAGCCAAAGCCGGGACATTGACTTCTAATAAAGAATGGTTTACGTCGTGGAAAACTATTAATGGAAAAGAACAAAAGAAAGAAACATTAGAATTAGAAATTTTATTAAAAGGTATGTTTGAGAAATCTACATTTTTAGAATTAATTAGATATTTCATTGTTTTTGAGAAAGAAAAAGAAATAAAGAAAAAATTGGCAGCATATCACCAATATAATGCGGTTAATAGTGCAGTGGAGTCTACTATAAGAGCTTCTTCTAAATCTTCGATGTTTCCAAAAGAAGACCCTGAAAGTTATGGATTGGCTTCAGTAAAAAACCAATCGAGAGGAGATAAAAAAGCAGGAATTGTTTGGCATACTCAGGGGTCGGGGAAAAGTTTGTCAATGGTATTTTATGCAGGGAAACTTGCTTTGTCTAAGGAATTAGAAAATCCAACAATGGTTGTTTTAACAGATAGAAATGATTTAGATAATCAGCTTTTCCAAACTTTTAGCAGATGTAAAGATTTGTTAAGACAAAATCCAAAACAAGCTGAATCAAGAAAACAAATAAAGGAATTGTTAAAGAGATCTTCGGGAGGAGTTATTTTTACAACAATACAAAAGTTCTTCCCAGAAAAAGAAAAAGAAAAATATCCAGAACTCTCAGGCAGAAAAAACATAATTGTGATTGCAGACGAAGCCCACAGGACACAATACGGATTTGGAGCAAAAGTTTCTGTCAAAGAAGAGAAAGCATTACTTAGATATGGATATGCTAAATATTTAAGGGATGCTTTGCCGAATGCCTCTTTTATTGGCTTCACGGGAACTCCGATAGAAAAAGCAGATAAATCTACTCCTGCCGTTTTTGGAAATTATGTTGATGTTTATGATATTAAAAAAGCAGTTGATGACGGGGCAACGGTCAGACTTCTTTATGAAAATCGTTTAGCTAAATTAGATATTAAGCCCGAAGAAAGATTAAAAATTGACCCTCAAATAGAAGATATTACAGAAGATGAAGAAGCTAAAACAAAATCTAAAAGCAAGTGGGCAAGGCTCGCGGCAGTTATTGGGAGTCCTGGTAGAATTAAGAAAATTGCGAAAGATATTGTCCGGCATTTTGAGGAAAGAAATTCTGTTTTAGAAGGAAAAGCAATGATTGTGGGAATGAGCAGAGGGATTTGTATTGACTTGTATAATGAGATAATAAAGATTAAACCAGAGTGGCATAACTCAGATAATAAAAAAGGAGAAATAAAAGTTATAATGACTGGCTCTTCTTCCGACCCTAAAGAATGGCAAGAGCATATTAGAAATAAGCAAAAACGTACGGACATTGGAGAGAGATTTAAAGATTCTGAAGATCCTTTGAAATTAATTATTGTTAGGGATATGTGGCTTACTGGTTTTGATATTCCAAGTTTGCATACAATGTATATTGATAAGCCGATGAAAGGGCACACCCTAATGCAAGCGATAGCAAGGGCAAATAGAAAATATAAGGATAAAGATGCGGGGCTGATTGTAGACTACATTGGAATTGGTGTTGATTTAAAAAAAGCACTTATAGATT
This sequence comes from Nanobdellota archaeon, assembly GCA_034716495.1. Lineage (GTDB taxonomy): Archaea > Nanobdellota > Nanobdellia > Pacearchaeales > GW2011-AR1 > JAGVXH01. The sequence continues at coordinate 2,506 of JAYEHV010000021.1, read as the reverse complement.
ATACCGAAAGTGGAGGAAAAGGAAAACCTATTGTAAAACAAGATGAAGCAGTGGGAAAGATGTTGGAAAAATATGAAATTGTCAGAGATATGTTTCATGGATTTAATTACAAAAAATTCTTTGAGTTAAAAGCTAAAGAAAGAATATCTATAATTCCTCAAGCCATAGAATATATTCTAAAGGGTGGAGATGAATTGAAAAAGAGATTTGTTAGAGAAACAACTGCTTTATTGAGAGCATTTTCTTTATCTGTGCCTGATGAACGAGCTATGAGTATAAAAGAAGAAGTTGGTTTTTTTCAAGCTATAAAATCTGCGATAATAAAAAATACAACAATAAGAGGGCAGTATAAAGAAGAGATAGATTCTGTAATAAAACATATTTTATCTAAAGCAATTGTGTCTGATAGGATTGTGGATATATTTGAAGCAGCGGGAGTAAACAAGCCAGATATTTCTAATCTCTCTGATGAATTTTTTATAGAAGTTCAGGATATGAAACAAAAGAATTTAGCATTTGAAGCTTTAAAAAAATTATTAAATGACGAGATTAGAATTATTATGAAAAAGAATGTTGTTCAGGGAAAATCATTTATGGCAATGTTAGATAAAACAATTAAGAGGTATACTAATAAAAATATAGAAGCTGCTGAGGCCATAAATGAGTTAGTCGCAACTGCTAAAGAGATTAGAAAGAATCCTGAAAGAGAAAAAGAATTGAATCTAAACGAAGCAGAAATTGCTTTTTATGATGCATTGGCAGATTGTAAAGATGCTAAAGAAGTTTTAGGAAATGAAAAACTTAGATTTCTTGCATTAGAGTTAGTTAAATCAATTCAAAACAGTGTAAAAACTGATTGGGCAATAAGGGAAAGTGTTAGGGCAGATTTAAGGTTGAAAATTAAAAAATTATTAAAAAGATATGGGTATCCTCCTGTCGGGAGAGAAAGTGCTACTGAGTTGGTTCTGAAACAAGCAGAATTGGTTATGAAGGATTTGGCTGAAAAAATTTGATTCTGGAATTTGGTTGGCTCCGCAATTTGCTGATGAGAAAGTTTTATTATTTTGTTCAGAGAAGTGTAAAAGAGAATATCTTAAAATGAAACTTAAGAGGATAAGAACGGAGTATCCAAGGTATTATGAGGGGTCGGTTCTGCGAAAGGTGGATACGGGAGGATTTGAGATGAGGGAGAAATTGGGGAAGAGTGAGAAAGGTTAAAAGGGAAAGGTTTTTTAGATATATATGGTGGTAGGAAATATAATTCACTCAGTAAGAAATATAATGAGAAAAGACCCTGGCGTAGATGGAGATGCTCAAAGAATCTCGCAGATGACTTGGATGATTTTTTTAAAAGTTTTTGATGCAATGGAAGAAGAAAAAGAAGCAGAAAACTCTAAGTATAAATCTCCTTTGCCTGAAGAAATAAGATGGAGAAACTGGGCATCTGATGATGAAGGAATTACAGAAGATGAATTATTGAATTTTATTAACGAAGAAGTTTTTGGTAAAATTAAAATTCTTGATATTGAAAGTAATAGAAAGGCAATGATTGTTCGTCAGGTTTTTGAGGACACCTACAATTATATGAAAAATGGAGTTTTGATAAGACAAGTTATTAATGAAATAAATAAGATAGATTTTACCTCTTCAAAAGATAGGCATTTATTTAATGATATTTACGAGACAATTTTAAAAGAATTACAAAATGCAGGAAGTGCTGGGGAATTTTATACTCCGAGAGCGGTTACCCAATTTATTGTAGACATGGTTAATCCTAAATTGGGAGAGATTATCTTAGACCCTGCTTGTGGAACTGGTGGTTTTTTAATTTCTTCTTTGGAGAATATGAAAAAAGAAGTTGATAGCGTTGAGGAATTACAAATTTTAGCAAAAAATATCAGGGGAATTGAAAAGAAACCATTGCCACATTTGCTTTGTATGACAAACTTAATTTTACATGATATAGAAGAACCTAATATTAAACATGACAATTCATTATCTAAACCTTTAAGAGAATATTCTTCAAAAGATATGATTGATTGCGTTGTAACAAATCCTCCTTTTGGTGGAGCAGAAGAAGATGGGATAGAGAAAAATTTCCCAAACGAATTTCAGACAAGAGAAACAGCAGATTTGTTTTTAATTTTAATTATGAAATTATTAAGGGATGAGGGTCGGTGTGGATTAGTTTTGCCCGATGGATTTTTGTTTGGTGAGGGTGTTAAAACAAGAATAAAAGAAAAGTTGTTATCTGAATTTAATTTGCATACAATTGTTCGTTTGCCTAATGGGGTTTTTAATCCTTATACGGGGATTAGAACTAATTTATTATTTTTTGAAAAAGGGAAACCTACAAAAGATGTTTGGTATTTTGAACATCCTTTGCCAGAAGGGTATAAGACATATAATAAAAGTAAGCCAATTGGGATAAAGGAATTTGATTTGGAGAAGGGATGGTGGGGAGATAGAGAGAATAAGAAGTTTGAAAAACATTGTTGGAAAGTTT
>JAYEHV010000020.1:0-4248 GCA_034716495.1 Nanobdellota archaeon | reverse complement strand
AAAATACCCTATTACGCTTTGATAGTTTGGAATGAAATTGCTATCTAATTCTGTTTTATGAGTAATTTCACCAGTGGCTATATCTCTAAAAATAATCTCTCTCTTTTCTTTATCAGAAAATTCTTTTAATGCAATTTTTTGGAACTTAAATTTAGCCACATTAAGTTGCGAAAGGTTTTTATACTCCCGGTATATTCTTGGAGTTAAAACAGGAATTTCTATTTCTAACTTATCAATATCTTTTTTCATATTCTCTTTATCAACCTCAATAACAATCGGGGCTTTTGGTTCAGTCCTCTCTCCCATTGCTTTATGTTCAAGTTCAACTCCTTCATTCTTGATTGATTCAACAAAATCCATAAAAGCATCTGTTCCAACAACGCTAACTAATTCTGGCAAATCCGGATCTTTATACATTCTACGAAGGCCTCTGCCAAGAGTTTGTTCTGGCAAAATGTTGCTTTTGGCTACATAAGCCCTTAACCCCACAATGGTAGTCACATTCCTTACATCCCAACCTTCTTTTAACATAAGAACCGAAACAATAACTTTATACGGATTTTCTGGCCTATCAATTGTGTTCGCTGCCTCTCTTAATATCTTTAATTCTTCTTCTTTTTTACCAGTTACGCTTTCCGATATTTCTCCGTTTTCTTTTGTATGAATAACAAGAACCGCACCTTTCATCTCTTGGTAAGTGTTCTCTAAATACTTTGCCAACTCATCGCAGTTTTTAGTATCATCAGTCATGAAAAACAAAACTGCTTTTTTGCCAAGTTTTTCGTGAACTTCAAAAACTTTTTTCCACTCCAAATAACCAAGATGAATATAGTCTTTGTATTTTTCAGTAAAATTAGAACTCTTATGTTCTTGTAGTTTTGCCCTGCTCGCAGGATCTGGCAAAACAGGATGCTTTACAACATTTTGATGAATTGCTTCAACGAGAGGATAATCACATATTGTCTGAACAAATATAGAGCCGTTATTATGCTTGGGAGTAGCTGTAAAATCAACTTGAAGACCCAGTTGTCCTCCTTTCATCCTCAACTTGTTATTTATATCTTCTATTGCCTTAAACCAAGCTAAACGAGGATCGTGAATATGATGAGCTTCATCATTTAATACAACTAATTCATCAACACTTCTTACAATGTCTCCCAGATCAAGTTTTGATTCATTTGTTGCGCCAACTGGTTTTTTGCCTAAAAAATAATCTGCTGTATCTTTATCGTCAAGATTTGCCAATTCCGTAGCTCCTTCATAAACGCGATGAATGTTTGTAAGAAAAATGTTTCCAATTTTTCTAACTGTCCCTATTTGATCTTGTATATGAAGTGTCATTTGAAAATCATTTTTCCAATCTTTTCCCTCGTATCCATTTTCTGGCAATACTGGATCTTCAAAAAAAATCTTCAATCCATCAAAGTCCGTGCGAATTCTATCAAGAACAATTATATTTGGGGTAATAATTAAAAAATTACGTGCTAATAAAGATTCTGGCTCGTATAGTTTATGAAAATAACTCCAAGCCAAAACTAAACTTAAAACTTTAGTCTTACCACTTCCGGTAGCCATTTTGATAACATAGCGAGTCCAAGTTTCGTCAAACATTCCGGCAGAAACTGCTCCTGAACTATCAAAACGGATTAAATCATATTTATCTTTTGCCTTTGCGACCTCATAAAGCCATATAATTGTTTCCACTGCCTCTCTTTGGGAAAAATAATACTGAAAAAGAGAAGTTTCTCCATCAGTATTTTCAACAGGATGATTAGTTAAAAACCACCAATTTAATAACGCTTTACTCGTGTCGCTTGCCTCATCATACCCCGTCAATCTCCATTGATAAACTTTTTTGCGTAGTTCGGCAACTAATGGAGGTAATAACTTTTCATACCCCCACTCTCTTAAATTTTCATCTGCCGGAAACCACCTAATCTTTGGATCAAGTATTTCATATGGAGATTTTGGAAATTTAGGATGTAGTGCCATATTTAAGTAATACTATAATCTTTCTACGATATGATTTGGTGATTTCTCCTGTAAAAATTTTATAAAATCATCTATAGACGATGTAATTATTGTATTAAATTCTTTACCTAAAAATTTTGCATTAAATTCCTTTATTTTTGATCCATCACAGCCGAATGTAAAATAAAAATGGTAATCTTTATCGCCTTCCAATTGATTTTTAGGAATCTGTATTCTTAATATTAATAGCAGTCCCTGCGGTGGTATTCTATATGTATTTTTGGTTATCAAGCTACAAGCATTATTTAATTGAACCCCTTCAAATTTATCAATAAAATTTGATGGCAAAACATTTACAAAAGGAATACCAATATCAATATTAAACCAAATGTCCCTTGCTATCACTGCGCTTTTATTTCTTAAAATAATTTCGAATTCAAAATTTCCGGCTGGACTATTCTTGGTTTTGGCTATTTGATAAGTTAATTTTGGTGGAATTTTGTAACCCAACATACCAACAAGCACATCGTGTGGAATGTCATTGTGGGATTCACCTGAACGATAAAAATATCGGTGATTAAAATCGTTAGAAATTACTTGTAATGGTCTATTTTGCGATTGAGCTATCTCCACAACCACATAGCCCTTATCATTATTAGTCTTCGAACTGAATGAAAATGTTCTAACATTTTCGTGCTTGGGATTAGTTGAACGAGAAACAAATTCATTTAGTAAAATTTCGAAGTTTTTATAACCCAAAAATGGAGAAAGCGATTTATCTTTATCTTTTACTCCAAAGATTAAAACTCCACCCAACGCATTACCAAAACCAGAAATTGATTTAGCTAAAATACCCCAATATCTACCCAATGAAGTACTATTTGAAAAGTCTTCAATAACTTCCTTGTAATCGACAAAATAACACTCTATCTGCTCTTGTGTAAGCCACGCTAATCCTTCTTCTTCCTTAGTTTGTAAACTATCCACTATATGTTGATATGCTGATATTGGCTGTTTCATATTGTTATTTCAATTATTTTCATTGTATCGTTACCGAAAATGTCTACGACTTTTACTGCGATTTTCCTTTTGCCCTTTTTAACTTCTATAAGCGGTGTTTCTAGCTCCAACTCTCTTTTCTTCTTTGTTCTGAAATCTTGCCACTCGTTTTCGAAAATATAATCTCCGGTCCAAGCATCTTCAAACTCACCTTTTTTATTTTGAATCTTAATAATTTCTTTTTTACTTTCGAAATCAAAATCGACTGCCCAATAATCAATCCAGTTGGTCCATTTTTTGGTTAGAACTTCTTTACTAATGATTCCATCTTTATCCTTCGCTATTTTTATTATCTGGCCGTTTTCAACAATAAGTTTTTTGCCACCACTTTTCAAACTTTCCTCAACCCCTTTAATTGAATCTTGATTATAAAAAACAGAGAAGTCAGTAAGTTTAATGGCAATAGAACTTTTTTTAATTATTGGTTTTGCTTCAATATAAGAAACATCGTGAAACACAACTTGGTTTTTTTCAATTGCTCTTTTGTCAAATACATCGTGCGGAATGTATTTCAATCCTAAATCAATTCCCTTGCTTTTTGCTTCTTCTTGTATATGTGGAAACAAACCCATTTCAAATTCAAAAGCCAAAATATCAACTTTTGTCATTTTCTTTTCCTTACATTCGTTTATTACTTCTTCAACAAAAAGACGAGAAACTGGTAAATTTATTGGTCCGATTGAAACGAGCCGTGCACCCTTTTTACCGTAAAAAGTTTTGAACCCTTTAATCCCCTCTGCTCGATAAGCAGATAATATCATTGTAGTAAATTCTTTCTCTTTTTGGGCAATTTGTTTTTCCTGTTCTTCTTCTCTTAAATTTGGGTTTATGCCAATATAATGCTGTCTTTCGTATTTTCCCAAGTTCAGAATTTCAAAGGCGCGATAATCTTTGTTGTCTTTTTTCATTTTTCTTTGCACATCAATCATTCTTTTTCTTGTTGTGTGAATTGAAAATTTACCCAAATCAGCGCCGATCCATTTTCTCCCAAGTTTCTCTGCAACTGCTAAAGTTGTTCCAGAACCACTCGAAGTTGCGTTATCTAATGCATCTCTGATTATTAACAAATCTTCGTTTTCTGCAAATTCTTTTCCTGCTACTTTAATTGCGTGTTTTAGTAAATTCCATTTTCCATCTTCTAGCATTTCTTCTGTTGTTGAAATTCTAACTGCATACTTTACTGGTTTTAGATTAAAGCTAGTATATTGTGGCTCGTCT
>JAYEHV010000019.1:0-4501 GCA_034716495.1 Nanobdellota archaeon | reverse complement strand
ATTAAATCCTATAATTTTTTCAGAACTAACTTTAGTATAAAATTTAAAATCACTCCAAGGAAGAATATCCCCAACAATCAAAACCTTATTAGAATTAACTCTAATATTCTTAATTGTAGAATCTGCACCCTTATTCTTTTCATCCTTGGTGAAAGTTATATAATAAATACTTCTTGGTAGATTCCTTCCTATTAGATGAACTTCCTGCTCAAATTCTCCAACACTAGAATCTTTTTTGTCTCCGTCATCGCCATAAATTTCTTTAAAGTAAGAATTTCCCTTAAGATCTGTAATCTCTACAGTGTATTCATCTTTTCCTAAATACATATTAAGATCTTGCTTAATAAAATCAATTTTTAAATCTCCTTCAGCATAAACAGCGAGTTTCAAATTATCCCTAAATCTTGTGCTAATGAAAGTGTTAGTTGGTTTGTAGTCAGAAATTATTGGAGTTCCGCTCTCCATTTCACCAAAGGAATAGATATTCTTTCCGGGATAGTTTGCATAGATAAATTCCTCAGCAGTTTGATTTTCTGTTGGGGTAGCTCCTGAAATATCTTTTTTTACCCAGACCTCTTTATTCTCATCAGAAAAATCTGCAACTTTTTTATAATCATCAAGATCTGGCACGATTAGGTTTTCATTAAGATAAATCTCGGTTGAAGGATTGACAAATTGTAATTGAATTTGAGCAGAAGTATTTTCTGCAACTTTTCTTTTTGGATTAAAAACAAAGATAAATGGCTTTTCGACAGTAATCAACCGTGCAGTCACATTGTCAACTTCAGTAGCTCCGCCCAAAGCATCAGAATCTGCAAGATAAAGACTTCTCAAATTATTTGTAATCATAGAATCTCCTGCCGAGATAGAATAAGAATAGAAATCGTCAGGCATAATTTCAGGGAATGCACTAGTTATTAAAAAATAGCCTCCAACCAAAAAAACAAGGACATAGATAGAGAACACGATATAATGTTCAACCTTCCTAACTTTCTTCTTCCCAAATTTCTTTTCTAGAGCTTTTTCTTCTTTATGGGCGAAATCTTTAACTCCCTTAACTTCTTCCTTGACTTTTTCAACAATACATTTTTTCTTAATTGAATGTCTGGGAGTCTCCTTTCTAGCTAGTGTTGGGGCATTCTTCTGAGCCATTCTTCTCCTGTAAGCGTCCGCATAAGGGGTATCTCGTTTTTCCATGTAGTTATTTTAGATAGTTTTGTTACTATTAAAGAAAGATAAAAACAGTATTTAAGTCTTATCCTTTTAGTCATTTTCTCATCCATTTATACATTAGTTTCCAAAATACTGCGAAGTAAATTATGAATAAAAGTGAAGAGGCATTTGTGTGGAATGTTTGTAAGGCGAAATCTTTGGAAATATATACCCCAATTAAGATTAATAAAACGATTCGGATTATATTCAATGCAAAGGCTCCCAAAACTCCTACAAAAAACATACTAATTACTTTCTTCTTATTCAATAGCTTCCAGTCCCATGCAAGAATCCCTAAGTAAAGGCCGGTAAAAAGTAGGACAGAATCAATTCCAGAGCAAGTCTTTGCGATACCAACAGCGAAATCATTCAATTTAATTATAGGTAGCTCATTCACATAATAAAAATTTGCTGTCCCAAAAAGATTCAAAATATAAACCACAGAATCCCCAACAAAAATGCTTACCGGCTTCCAAAGGCTCTGAAATAATTGAATAAGATGATAAACGAAAGCCGTACCAATTAAAACGAGAACCAACCCCAATTTATTCTCTTTGAAAAAATCCCTACAAAAATTGAATCCGAAAACCAAGACTAAAAGGAAGAATAATATGGTAAAGAGGATCAAATATTCTATTGCAGTAAAGAGATAAATGTGGCTTGCAGTCAATCCAAGATTCTCTAACAAAAATTGTTTGTAGTGAAAATATCCTATAAATCCTACGATAATCACAGCAAGAGAGACAAACCGTGTCCAGATTCCTACAGTATAACTCTTAATTTTTAGAATTTTATTACGGTTTAATCCGATGAAAATAACAAGCATAAAAAGGACTGCTTCGGCTAAGTCGTCCATCGCATAAAGTTTTAATTCTCCGGGAAGCGTTGTTTTCGCAACAATCCCCATCATAATCAACTGAATCGCAATAAACAGCATTACAAAAACCCCTGACTTAATCAAAAACTCCTTAAATCCTTTTGAAAGCTTTGCCATACAATTAAATCTAAAAAAGATTATTTAAATCCAGTGATTCGCCTCTTGGATTAGAACATCCATCAAAAGATGAATAAGAATGCCGATAAGACAAAAAACTGTAGCAAGGATAAGAATCTTCATAGTAACTTTTGATATCTTCTTGAATTTATAAAATCCATATACTGTCAATATAAGTAATCCTGAAATTATAAACCAATTAAGAGGATTATGTCCAAAGACCTTAAGCGGATAAAACCAATCCTGAATAACAATAATTGAGGGTTTAAAATTCCAAAAAAATAAGCCCGTTATTCCAAAGTCAATTAAGTCAGGAAGTAAATGTCCAAATCCAAAAGCAACCCCATATTGCCATTTGAGAAAGTAAGTGATTATCAAACCTCCTATCCCTACGACCAATAAGTGTGTTAATAAGCCTGCCATAAATCAAAACGGAATTTTAGATATTAATTCTTCTTAACTATGAAGAAAATACCTGCAGAACCAAGTAAAGTCATAATACCCATAACAAATCCAAACTCTGGAGTCATTGGAACATTTATAACAACTAAATTTACAGTTAATGGAAAATCAGTAACAACATCACTCTCAATTCCAGATAAATCATCTTTTACTGCGATAACGGTTACAGTATCTCCTACTGCACAAATAGTTCCTTGAGAATTGTCAAACTCAACACCATAATCTCCTTCAGAATTACTAGTCGTAGTTTCATTGTATTCATTACATGTAACAGTAACATCTGCATCTCCAAGGGGTGCACCTTCAGGAGTATAAATTGTTCCACCAACCACAACATTCTTTTCTGGAAGAACTACTGCAGAAACTGTAAAACTTGTAAGAACTAACATCATCATCAATGAAAGTAACACTACTGTCTTTTTCATAATAGGCCGAGGATTTTCCCGTTTAAAAAGTTTGCTGTGTCTTTTTCCCTACTGACTAGAAACAAAAATAAACTCTTAAATCAAAATTCTCATAAGAAACATCACATTCCTCAGTTAAATTTCCTAAGAGTTCTCTTTGATCAGGCTTGAGTTTGCTAGTTGAAAATCTGTCTGCCACAAGATAGTAAGGTCTTTCAGGGATAGAATCTAACATCAAAGCCCCCGAATATCTATCCACGACATCCCCTTTAGAATTGTTATAAGAGATATGGTCATAGCCCATCCCATTCATCGAGAAAGGTAAAACATAATCAGGTCTTCTAATGTTCCATTCCACATCTGAAGAAAAATAAGAAATCAAAGTATTTTCCGAATTCTCTAAATTAGCCAATAGTTCTGGAGGCAAGTTTTTGTAATTTGTTGTAGGGGCAGAAGAATCATGCAATGAATAATCAATCGGTTTCAAAATATTAACGGAAGTATAAGGAAATAGAAGATTTGATGGAAAGATAAGTAAAACTGCAATAACAATTAGAATTATTTTTCCATATTTTTCGTAGAGAAAAGAAAGGAATAATGAAAAATACAATATCAATGGAAAGACTGCAAAGTAAGCATATCTAAATGCAAAGGTCTTAAGAGAAAATATCCCAATCAGAAGAACACTCGACGGCAATATGATAAGTAAAGTTAATCTTTTTTTCTTAAAGAAACTCCAAATTACTCCTGGGACAAATAAAACAATCATATAAATTAAATTGTGAGTATATGAAGCGTATCGACTAGCATAATTTATTGCCGAACTCGTGGAGTCTGCCGAGAGACCTTTTGCAGGGGAGAATTTTTGGATAAGTGGGATCGCAGGAATGACTGACAAATATTTTCTCCACTTCTTACTATATATTAGAATATGAATAATGAAGAAGGGGGCTAAGACAAGACCTGCGATCTGAGTATTTATTGTAATGAATAAGGCTACCAATGAAGCATAAAGAAACTTGGGATTTTTTTTAGACTTATATAAGAGATAAAGCGAGAGGAAAAACATTAACTGGAATAATTGGTAAAATCTAGCCTGTCTGGAATAAAATACTTCGAGATAAAATACACTCATAAATAATGCTGAAATTAATCCTCCGGATTTAGAATATTCTTTCCCAATAAAGTATGCTAATACTATTGTTGCAAGTCCAATTATCACCGAAGCGAAACGCACAAGGAAATCAGTTTCTCCGAATAGTAAAAAGAATGACTGAAGATAATGAAATAAATATGCTCGGCTATATAATAAGCCCGAATCAAATATTGGAAGTCCCTTTAATAAAATCATTTTGGAGGCAATAGTTGAAGTCGCTTCATCAACCCAGAGAGAAGGTTGCCCTAATCTAAAAACTCTTAAGAAAAAAGC
>JAYEHV010000018.1:0-17375 GCA_034716495.1 Nanobdellota archaeon | reverse complement strand
CGATGTTTAGTGAGCAGTGTTTACTGCCAGGACTACACGGGTATCTAATCCGTTTTGCGCCCCTGGCCTTCATCCCTCACTGTCAGATTCGTCCTCGTAAGGTGCCTTCGCTCATTGTTAGTCCACCAAGGATTAACGTATTTTACCACTACCCTCGGCGTACTCCTTACGTCTACCGATCTCTAGCCGTCCAGTATCTCCCGCAAGCCCTACGCTTGAGACGTAGGATTTCACAGGAGACTTAAACGGCAAGCTACGGATGTTTTAGACCCAATAAAAAGGGATGCAACTTGAACTGCTGGTATTACCGCGGCGGCTGGCACCAGTCTTTCCCAGTCCTTATTCTCCTAGATTTTTACACTAAGAAAAAGTTTTTCTATAAGAAAAACACTTTGGTTTGCTTTATCACACTTGCGTGCATTGTAAAAGTTCCGCGACTGCTGCACTCCGTAGAGCTAGGAATAGTGTCTCAGATTCCTTCTCCGGGCAACTCCGCTAAGAGCCCGTAATGATCGTCGCCTTGGTAGGCAGTTACCCCACCAACAAGCTAATCATCCGCAGACTCATCCTTGAGCACGAGTTTCAGGGAAATACCTTTCCAGGTCGAATCCCCTATTAAGTATTAGACACAGTTTCCCGTGCTTATCCTTAACTCAAGGGTAGATTATCTACGTGTTACTGAGCAGTTTGCTTTCACCTATCTTACGACGGCAAATAACTTGCATGTCTAAACCCAAACCAAATAGCTGCATCCTCCAGCAGGATAAACTGGAATTAAACAAAATTGTTTTTTAAGACCCTATATTTCCGAAGGAAGTAATTTACTTTTTCTACTTCCAGGGAATTTCTTTTTTGTAAAAAGAAAGAGCCTAATCCTTTTGTTTTCAAAAGATTAAAGGTAACCTCTTGAAATTTGCTACTAATATAAATCAATGTATACCCTACCAAATATTTAAATTCGGCGGGGCATGCTATAATAATATCTAATAATTTTTAATGACATCGCACTGATGTTCATATCTAATTCAATTTCACAGAATTAAATAATAATTATTTAGAAAGATCGCTCCATTGCTTTAAGACATAACTAGAATTGATCATCATCACACCCGACTGTTAGTCTGGCGCTCATTCTAGCCTCAAAATTATCAATTGAAGCTTTGGATATTATCTCCAAAGTTTTCATTTTACAATATTACTGGCAAAAGTCTGTTTATAAAGTTTTCTGCTTTTCGAGGAGAAAAATTTTATTGAGGGGATTCTTAGTTATTTTACTGACAGATAGATAAAATTATTTTTTCTTAAAAAATCTCCATCCGAATCTGATAATCACTAAAGCAATCGCCCAAGGAATTAAGATAAAAATAATTTGAATTAGGTTGTTAAAACTCCCGACCAGACTTTTTATTAAAGCAGAGAATTTAACGAAAATTACATCAGAATATTCTGAACGTTCTTCACTCATTGAGAAATAGATTGTTGAATAATCAATCCTTTGATCAATATTTTTCAAAGAATCTTCAAGATATTTTATAGTTCTTTCCTGACTAAAAATCCTGTCACTCAAATCAATTTTATCGCTTACACTTACTGCACCATTATATATCTCTTCATATCTTAAAAGTCTCTGCTTTTCTACTTCAATTTCTATTTCAGTGTTTGTGTATCTTCCTGTAACGTCGTAGGTATTCTCATTAAACGACTCTATAGTTCCAATCTCTTTCAGTTGAGATACCACTGAGTCATATTTTTCAGTATCAACTTTTAATTGATAAGAGCCTTGGTAATAGGATTCTCGTTCGCTTCCGTATTTGTTCACCTGTTCATTTAATAAATAAGCATCAGACAAGGTTATTATATTCTTCAACCTGGTTTCTGCTTCTTTGAATAATCCTCGCTTAATCTCCGTCGATAAACTTGTCGTTTTAATTAATTTTCTTTCCTCAACTTCAGGAGCAAAATCGGAACTTACAACTCCAGGATAATAGCCTCTTTCCATTGAATTGCCCACCCCCATAATTTCAGCCCCATCAAGAGACCACGATTTGTCAAATCCTCCTTGATTTACAAAATTATTCAAAAATCCACTTCCTCCAGACATAAATAAAAATAAAATAATTGCTAGAACAATTATTAGCCAATTCTCTTTAATTTTTGTAAACTGATTTTTTACACCCATTTATATTTTAAAACAAATCTATATATAAATCTACCCCTATCTAAAAATTAGATTACTAAACTCCTTCTTTTACTTTTTCACCGACGCTAATACTTTCTTCCTCAACGGCTTCATTAGATTCTTCATCAGCTTTTTCTGCTAATGCTTTCATCCTTTCTTCAATTGCACTCTCTCCAGATTTCAATTCTTGTTCTTTCTTTTCCCGAGCTAATTTTTTCTTTCGTGGCTCTTCCAAAATTAATTCTTCACCGACGAAATCTTCAAGACTTGGTAATGGCTTGTCAATATTATGGGCTTTCATATATTCTCTAGATAACAACCAGAAGAAAAGTCCGAGAGATTTATTTGATTTATTATTTCCAATCATTACAACGTCGATGTCTGCGGTATGGTTATTCGTATCACAAAGTCCAATTACCGGGATTCTCACATTTTTAGCGTCGGCTAAAGCATTCTTATCTAACCAAGGATCACAAATAAAAACCATCTTCGTCTCAATAAAATTATCCAACTTAGCATTTGTTAAAATTCCTGAAGGATATTTTTTGGTAAATGTTCTAACGCCAGTTAATTCGTGAAACATTTTAGCGCCTCTCCATCCTGCCTCCCTCTTACAAACTAATGTCCAATCTCCGGGCTTAAATTGTTTAATAAAATCCATCCCATCCGCCAACTTCTTATCAACTAAAAGTGTATTCAAAATCGCAAGACCGTCAAGCCTCCTTCGGTAAACATATTTTTTCATAGTGGGAGTTATAACTTTCATTCCTAAATACGACGCTGTCTTAATGTAATCTTCAAGAGGAGTTAGAATTGTTTGGTCTTCTTTTTTGCCTTTGGTTTCTTTTTTAAGATTATCATTTACAGTTTTCTCTACTTCGGTAGTTGTTATAGTTTCTTTTTTTTCGTTTACCATTTTAGTTAATTATAATTCCGTTCAGGAGTGAATGCTACTACTCGTTTCCGAGTCCCGCACCTGATACATGAAAGATGGGAAATTTGAGTATTTAAAGTTGGTGGTTAATTTTTTCTATGTCCATAACTCTTTTCAACTTAATCAATCGCTCCCGACCAAAAATTCCCGTTTTGATAAACTGCCCGCCAAACCCAATACAATAATCCGCAAGAGTATCGTCCATAGTCTCTCCCGACCGATGCGAGAAAATCATAGCAATCTTATTTTTCTTGCAAAAATTGACAACATCTCTAACTTCTAAGATTGACCCAATCTGGTTAGGTTTGATTATCATCGCATTAATCGCCTCACTACTCACAGCCCTCCTCACCAACTTCAAATTCGTCGTCGTCAAATCGTCTCCAACAATCAAACTCTTAAACTTATTTCCCTTACTAGCATTCAAAAGTTCCTTAAATCCTGAAAAATCCTCCTCCTGCATTCCGTCCTCAATATAAAATATTTTATACTTCTTAATCAACCTCTCAACATAATCTGCTTGGTCAACCTTATCTCGAATTAAACTTTTATTTTTATAATTATAATAACCCTTATCATAAAACGTCGAAGCTGCAACATCCAACCCAATCCTCAATTCATACTTCTTCGCAACCTTTGCCAAAATATCAAGAACTTCCTCATTCGTTTTATTCGTCTTCCAAGCTCCCTCGTCATTTCTACTTCGTGCCTTCAATAATTTCCGAGCATACTCATAAGCCCTCAAATTAACAGTCACCGCTCGAGAAAAAGTCTTCTCCTTAGGAATCAATAAAAATTCCTGAAAATCGGGTCGCTTACCCTCAATCAACTTAGAATGTAAACCGCCCCCAATACAATTCCCTACGGGCATCGGCATCTTTGGCTTCTTCCCATTATTTACCTCATCATTAATAAATTCCCAAAGCTCCTTCTTATTGTCGGTGGCCGCCGCTTTCAAGAATACACTCTCAATAACATAAGTTACATTTCCTCCAAATCTTCCATACCTTGCTTCAAACCTTCGCACCAACTCTATAACTTTTTTTAAATCATTAATTTTTTTAATTTTGAAATTTTTATTTTCTAATCTTTTGCAAAAAAAACGCAACATCTTCATACTCCTATCAATTCCCTTAGAATTATATGGTGGTACTTCATGTTTTCCTTTTGATTTTCCCGACGGTGCAGATACTTTAAACCTCCCCTCATAAGTTACTAAAACTATTTGCACAGTTCTCTCGCCACGAGAATTTTTTATGAAACTCGGTATCACTTCTCTAATAAACATGTTAGTAAAAATAAAAGAACATTAATAAAACTTACTCTCTTTCTTCGGGGCCGATATTATCTAAACTTTCCTCACCTTTAGATTCTTCTTCAGAATTAGCAAGTTTCAACATCTCTCCGCCACTCGCAATAGCACTTTCTTCTTCTTTTTCAATTTGTTCTTTTTGAGCATCTGAAATGTTAGTGTCTTCAACTTTAATCTTCTTAATGTCTTCCTCTTTTCGCTCAGGCATAGGTCTATTAACTGAAATAGGTAAAACTCCGCTGTCAAGTTCTTTTTCCGCAATAACTAAGGGATCATAATTAACACCATCTAATTCCTCTTCACTCATCTCCATTAAAATTGGCGCATCCATAGAAATTTGTAAGCCTCGAGCCCCGATGATTCGTGCCCGTTCATATTTTGAAAATTCAGTAGTCATCATTTTATTTGAAAACGTATTCTTTTACTTTAGGGAATAGTTCTGACCATTTATCCTCAACTAGCTTTAAAATATTTTGCATATCATCAGCACTAATCGCTCCAGCCTTTCCTTTTTGCATAGCTGTAATCCTCGGCTCTCCTTCATTATCTCCTACGGCGATGCTTAATCTAAAATCTGAAATTGCTTCTTCTTCCTTGCTAACATCTGCAACAATTTTGTCTCCAATTTTATGGAGAGTTATATTGAAAGACATAAGATCCTTACATAAAGGAAGAGGGTCATTCGTAAACTCGTGCTCCATAACCTCTTTTTCTTTATTGTAAACTGGCATTTTGGCATTTCCTAGTGCGATTAAGGCAGCTAACCCTGCAACATCCAATAGGTTACCATCATCATTAATTGCAACAATATCTACAAAAACTTGCCAAACCTTTTCTTCTTCAAGGATACAAAGTTTCTTGAAATCAATAAAACCACTTTCTCTAATTCCTCTGTCAATAACTCTCGCAAGTTCAATAGCAGTAATTGTAGGTCTTCCAATATCAAACTGTTGTGAAGCCATTGGATGTAGTTCAGCACTAGTCATAAATGTCCCCTCATCTGGTGAATCTGGATAGGGAGTTGTTACAGCCAAATGAACTCCTACATAGACTTCAGTTTTTCCGAATTTAACTCTGACAGAAGATGCTGCAGAAGGACTAATTCCCTTCTCGACAAATATCTCTCGATAATCTTTAGAACTCCTACTATCAAGTCTCTTATCTTCAGTTAAATACTTTTTAATCTTCTCTCTCTGTAAATTAGGAATTATGTAATCACTCATTTTTATTCCCCTTATCGTTTATATTTTTAAGTGCATCTATTTGAACTTTTAAAATTTTCTCGCAAGCTTTCTTTCCCATTTCGATTGCTTTAGATAATTCGGAAGATGAAATTTTTCCATCCAATTGCAAAAGTGCAATTTCTTTTGTTCTAGAAGTAACCGCGAGAGGAATATCTGTCGCCCCTTCACCTTCGTGGAAATCCTCTTCAGCCTTATTTACGTCTACTAATAATGTCTTGTCTGCCTTACCTACCGCTATAGCTGTAATCATTTCCTTCATAGGAATTCCTGCATGAGCCAAGGCTATAGATGCCGCATTTAATCCCGCAACTCGGGTTCCAGCATCAGCTTTAGGAATTTGAATAAAAACATCAACAACAGTATTTGGAAAATCACTTAGGTCTACAACAGAACTCAGAGCCCATTCACAAACTTTAGAAATTTCTTCACTCCGTCTCGAAGGTCCTGGTCTGATTCTATCTCCTACAGAAAACGGCATCATACCATAATTAACTCTCAATATTCCCGTCTTGGGGTCTTGCATATGTTGTGGATGAAGTGTCCTTGGTCCTCGAACAACAGCAATAGCTTTCGTTCCTCCAGTCTCAAAACTAGCACTTCCATCAGCAGAGGGAACAATTCCAACTTTTGCAGCCATTGGTCTAAGTTCATCAAAAGCCCTTCCATCTACTCTCTCCATATACAAACTTTTCTTAATTACCATCATTCTTCACCTCCATCAGTATTTTCTTCAATAATTTCGACTTTGTCGACTTTCAATCCAATTTTTTCAATAAATTTTTCAACCTTCTCTGTTAATCCTTTAATTGTAGAATAATCAGCAATGAACTCGATTATCTTTTTCGTAGCAATCTCGCTATCAGCAGATTTTCCTGAAATCCAAACTTTTCCATTTTGCCCAACAGTGATATCACAACCTGTTGCTTTCTGAATAAGTTTAACCATACTACCTTCCTTTCCAATAATTCTCGGGACCTTGTTTGGATTAATTTGGATAATCATTCCACCTTCAATCTTTCCGAAACCTCTCATTTTCATAGAAACGTCTATTCCCCGAGGTTTTACATCCCAGACTTTGAGAATAACCGCTTCTCCGAAATCTAAATATTCCCTTAATTCATTTCGATCGATATACCTCGGAACTTCACTAACTGGTAAAAATGCGTTTTTTGCTCCCCCGAAATCAATCAGCCACCCATTAAATGTAATATCGACAATTGTTCCGATAATTGTGTTACCTCGTCTTGGATAATAAGCTCCTGAAATAGGCACCACCCTTATATGTTTGTCGTAAGAATCTACAATTCCGTACCTTCCAGCTACTACATCTTTACCTTCCCTGTAAGTACCCTCTCCAGGTAAAAATTCGTTTCCTGTTACTATAACCTCGCCGGGCACAATAATTTGTCTTCCTTCCATAATCATTTTTTAGATAATCTATAATTTTATGACGTCCATTAACGTCCAATTTTTCTTATCTTATAATTATTTTTTGTAAAAACGCTTTATAAAGTTTTCTGCCCAAAATCAAAGAGTTTCAACACATATAATTTCCTCAAATTTCCCGAACCTTTTAATTTCTTTAGCCTTATCCACCAATTTTGAGTTTTCTTCTATGTAAGATTTCGCTATCTCTTTAGCACGAGAATACATTTTTTTGCTCAAGCTATTAATAGTTCCCGTAATTGCAACTATCGTGGAAATTTCAAGATCATCGTAGTCGACTGTTTTCCTTAAAACAAAGTATTCTCCCATATTTTCTATTCGTGCGGGAAGGATATTGTCTCTCGTTTTTTCCCACCCACCCTTACCACTAAAGTACCTTTGTGATTCTACAATTTGATAACCTTTAATCCCCTTACTCAAACTATTTCTTATAATAATCCTTCTTTTAGATATCATAAAACTGATTAAGAACTTCTATTTAAAATAATTTATATACATTAAAATATACATTTAATTTTTTATTTCCTCGCTTAAAACGCTACCATGTGTCGCCCCATTAATTCTATCATAAAAATCAAAAATTAGCGCCGTCGGCATTTCTATGATAACTTGCAAATCTCCGTTATTCTCCCATTTTTCTTCAACCATAAATTCCTTCACGAGCCCGTATGCTTTTCCGGTGTGAATTGCGGGGATAGTTAGCCGAACTTTTTTCATCTCGATTTTTATTGGCAATACCTTGGATATCTGGTCCATAATTTCATTAACTTGAGATTCGATGGGTTTGTTCTTAACACTAACATTAGCTTCCTCCAACGCTTTCATAATTCTGTCTGGAGTGTAAGGTCTCCCTTCTGCTGAAACCGCACTTCTCGATAAAAAATCAACAATCTGCTTATACTTCTGTTCGTGCTCTGCCTTCATCGAATCTTTAGTCCGAACAACTTCGCCGGATTTAATAATTTTCTCGGCTACAGCCATAAAATCATCGCTGTCAAATGCTTCTCTCAATTCATCCATCGAAACATGTTCTCCTGATTTTAGATTATGAAAAATTGCATTAGTCAAAACTGCAACACTAAGATTTCCTTCGCCTTTTCGAACTTTCATGGCCTCATCCAAATCTACAAGAATCTCAAAATGCTTTCCCCCTTTAGTTATTCGTGCAACTGTATTTGTCATATTATGAATAAGACTCTAAACTTTATTAATCTTCCTTAATGGGCTAATTTCTTTCCTTCTATTTTCTCAATTTTACCTTCTTTCACAATTCCCACGTCAAATTTATCAATGCTGAAATCGTCTCCTTGAACTTCCTTGAAGATATTTAGTCCTAGTTTTATCGCTTCGTGCGAACTTAAGTCTTTAGTGTATTTTTCTCTTAGAAGTCTCTTGATTTTTTCGTCATTCTCGCCTATTGCGTTTGCCTTATACCTCGAATAATTTCCAGTAACATCTACCGTGTAAAGAGTTGGTTCGCCATTGTATCCTCCAAACATCATTGAGACTCCAAATGGTCGTACTCCTCCATACTGTGTAAATTGTTGTTGGATATCTGCAACATCCCTAATGACTGACTCAGTGCTTGGAGCTGAATCATAAGTCATCCTATGTTGTTGGGCAATCATTCTTGCTTTCTCAACAAGGACTCTTGCATCTGAAGTTATTCCGGCAGAAATCGCGATGATGTGCTCGTCAACCTCATGAATTTTATTCACAGAATTTTCAATAATTAAATTGTCTTTTTGCCTTCGATCTGATATTATTACAACGCAATCTTTTCCAAGAATTCCGATAGAAGCGGAACCAAGTCTAACTGTTTTCTCTGCGTACTCAACCTGTAAAATATGTCCATCTGGTGCGAACATCGTCGCCGCCCGGTCATATCCCATTTGTTGGTGTTGTATATCTTCCATATTACTAATAAAAAACCTACCTTAATAAAATCTATTATACTCTATTTTTAAGCCTTTCCTTTAAGCCCTTTCAACGTACCAGAAACCCTCTCAATCTCAATCCCTGCCAAAGCCAAAGCTGCCCGAACGTTTTCCAAAGATTTCACCAAACAACTCCCAACCAATCTTCCTGGAAAATCTTTTGTATTAACTTTCATATAAGCTGCCTCTGCAAATCCGAGCACGCCAAGGTATTCCAAAATAACAGATTCAATTTTTTCATTAGAGGTTCTAACTAGAAAATATCTTCGTTTATCTCTTGCCGAAGGTTTAAGATTTAGTTTTTTTCCTTTTTTTACCATGTCGTTTCTTTTTCTTCTTTTCTAAAATCTTCTTAGGTTTTAATTCCTTTCTATCTAGTTTAAGGATGATAAGACCTATTAAGATAAAAAGGACCGTTAATATAGTCACAATCCCTGAATAATCTTTAACGATAATTGGCTCAACTTCTTCGATCTTTCCCGTTGTGACAACCTCAACAACCCTCGCTTCTATAGGTTCATTAATTAATTGAATTGTCAACTCTGCCTCCCCTGCAATTATTTTGTTAATCTTAATGAATAAATCATAATAGATCTTTGAGGTTAAGTTCAATTTAACAGATTGTCCTACTCCTAATGTAAGATTTATTGGATCGCTTTCAATGAGAAGATTAACATAATCAGTACTGATTTCATTTATCGTCAATAAATGTCGTCCACCTTCGAAATCAAAAATACTGAAATTTATTTTCTCATTACTCTTCAAATTTTTTGTATAGCCTGCCGAAATTTCAGATACATTTGCCTCATAAACTTTGGAGGGGGTTGAAGTGGTTGCGGAACCTCCGCCCCCGCCACTACTACTGACAACTACCAAGGGGGCAGTTATAGTAAAACTGTTCTCATCAGAAGAATTCACATTCCCTGCAAAATCACTGCAATTAATTTTCCAAATGTAAGTTCCTGGAGTAAACGTTTGGCTAAAGGATTGTGTTATGGAGGTATTTATGGAAGAGTTAGTCAAGCTAATTGTCCCACCAATAATCAAACTACAATTAGCAAGATTATCCTCGGAAACATTAAAACTAAATGTTTTAGAGATTGAATTAGATGTCGCACTTGAAGGCAAACTTATCAATGTTAAATTCGGAGACTTTACATCATAAACAACACTAAAATTATTCTCGCCCAAAGATTTGTTAGAATTATTATTTACTCCCAAACAATTCCAATTATAGCTTCCTTCGTTGATGAAAGTGTAATTAAAGACTGTCGTGTTATCAAATCCAGAAATATTCTCTGTCAGATTGTAAATCAAATCTCCTGAATAATTCCACAAATAAAAAGTCACATTTTCCAGCTCATTATTCACATCGGAAAGAACCTGGCAACTGAAGTTGGTGTTGTTTGAATTTGTGTAAGTTTGATTGGAAGGAGATAAAAGATTTACTGAAATTCCTCCAATTGTTAAACTAAAGTTTGAGGATGCGTATGCAGATTTTCCTTCCATATCGGTGGCTAGGCAGTTCCAAGAGTAAGTATTTTCACCCATATTTGTTAAATTAAATGAAGTCTCATTCGCTGTTCCAGTCAAATTTTTGGTTTCATTATAATATAATCCTGTGGAGTTCCAAACATATAATGTTAAATTTGCTAACTGCCAATCTGTTGCGTTACAAGTAAAGGTTTGGTTATTAGTCAAGTTTACTTTATTATCTGTTGGGGAAACTAATGTCACATTCGGAGCGTCGACGTCGAGGGAAAGTATTGCTGAGTAGATGTTGATTTGAGAAAAGTTATATCCGCTTACGGCGGTGTCGTCGATTAACACTCCCGTTTGATTAAACGTTGTTTCAATTTCTTGAGGAGTCATTAGTTGATCTGTCAAGTTTAAGAATTGGTTAAGAATTGCTATTGCCCCTGCAACCATTGGTGCCGCCATAGATGTTCCTGACTGTTCGCTATATTCTGTTAACCCTGTTGAATTGATAGACTCTCCTGGAGCAAATAATTGAGTCATATTATTTCTGTTTGAAAATGATGAAACTCCGTCAGACTTTGTTGATGAAGCAATAGGAATCGCGTTTTCAATACAGGCGGGAACTCCAATATGCGTTGTGTTTCCGTCGTTTCCAGAAGAAACAATAACGGAAATATTTTGGGCAACAGCGGCGTCAATAGCACTCCCTAATCCGGTAAATTCCAAGTCACAATAACTATCTCTTAAGAGGCTATTCTCTCCATCTGTCAATCCTATACTCATTGTAATAACTGTAATATTATATGCAGACGCATTATTCACACACCAATCAATAGCAGAGATTATCATACCCTCATTTCCTAATCCGGCGTCTGTAAAAACTTTCATTGCAACAATGCTTACATTCGGTGCTATTCCTGAGATTCCTCCGGATGCTCCGACAATTCCTGCAACATGTGTTCCGTGTCCATGATAATCCATAGGATTATGGTCATCATCTCCAAAGTCGTATCCTCCTATAATCTTAGAACAATTTCCCGCAAGAAAACTTTCATTCGAACAGCCTCCCAAATCAGGATGAGAATAATTAACCCCTGTATCGATAACGCAAACGCTTTGACGAACCCCTGTAAGATTTAGGAAATTAATTTGCCTTGGCCAAATAGAAGTTGCATTTGTTATATTAACAGCATCATCTAATAAAATTTTAATTGGATAATTATAACTTATCTTTTCTACATAATTTTCCTTTAGGAGATACTCTACTTCTTCTCTGGTTAGCTCGGCAGAAAAAGCATTAGAAGAACTAAATTTATTTTTTATTTTTTTGTCTAGTTTGTTTATTATTTTATTTTCTTCGAAATTATTAACTGTTGAAATTATTATATTACTATTTTCTTTATCTTTTAATTTAACAATTACATTAACTTTCTCTTCTTCTTCCAATTGCTCTAAAACTTTATCACTTATTTTTTCATCTAAAGAATTTTGAGAGCTAATTATTGTTAAGAGTAATATAAGAATTGTAAAAAAATATAACCTATATTTCATCTAGCAACACACTCTCCATCGAAGTATTCGCAAGATTCAATTTGACAAGCATAAAGGGCTGTACAAACAGGATTTTTAGAACATTCGGATAAATTAGCCTCATATTCCTCTACTTCACTTTCCAGAACACATTTTTCTACACCACCCATATTACAATGGCAACAAGTAGTTCTAACTTTCACGCACTCTCCCCCAATCTCATTTTCTTCCTCCTCACCAAATCCTCTTTCCCCAACGAACCAAAAAAATCCGACAACTAGTAAAATTCCTGCGATAATCATCATTCCGATTAATCCAGTTTTATTCATAAGATAGTTAATGCCACGAGGATTAAAAAGATTGCGATAATTTAAAAATGCGAGTTCCCTAATAAAACAAGATAGTAAAATTTGTAGCAAATGAGGGGCGATCGAATTTCCCGCGTGACTTTGTCACAAGACTAACTAAAAAAATTCAAACAAACAAAAACAAAAATGGTTAAGATATATACTGTCGGTGGATTCTCAGAAGTTGGAAAGAATATGGTTGTAGTTGAACTAAAAGAAGACGCATTCATTTTTGATGAGGGATTCTTCCTTCCAGCAATTGTTTCGATGGAAGAACGAGACAAAGTAATGACTGAAAAAAGGCTGAAATCGATAAAAGCAGTACCCGAAGATTCTGTAATCAACAAGATTAGACATAAAGTTCGAGCACAATTCATAAGTCATGCACATTTAGACCATGTAGGTGCGATCCCTTTTCTATCAGATAAATACAATGCCCCAATTTACGGGACCCCATTCACAATGCAAGTTCTCAATTCTCTCCTGGCTGATAATGATATTGTTCTCCGAAACAGAACATACCCAATTAAACCAAATACAACATTTTATGTTCAAGGAAAAAATACCAAGTACAAAATTGATTTCATCAATATAACTCATTCTACAATCCAATGTTTAATGATTGCAATTCAAACACCTAGAGGGGCCGTTCTTTATGCTAATGATTTCAAAATGGATGACACACCTGTTTTAGGATTAAAGCCAAATTATAAACGATTGAGAGAAATCGCAAAGGAAGGGGTTCTTGCTTTTATCGTAGATTCATTGTATTCTGGTTCAGAGAAAAAAACACCGTCGGAAAAAATTGCCAGGGCATTACTTCAAGAAGTTTTATTGACAATTCAAAATCGGAATGCTGGAATGATTGTAACAACCTTCTCATCACATATAGCAAGGCTAAAATCAATAGTTGAATTTGGAAAAAAATTAAATCGTGAAATAGTTTTTTTGGGGAGGAGTTTAGATAAATACTCGAATGCTGCAAAGAATGTGGGGTGTGCACCTTTCTTAAAGGATATTAAGATTTCAAAGTACCGACGACAAGTAGAAAAAACCTTGCATAAAGTTGAGCGAAACAGAAAGGATTATATGATTGTTTGCACAGGTCATCAGGGTGAGCCTGGTTCAATTTTAGAAAGACTTTCACGTCACCAACTTCCATTTAAACTAAATCGTGATGATAACCTAGTTTTTTCATCGAGTGTGATTCCAACAAAAGTTAATCAGGAACAGTTTGCTAAGATGGAGGCTCGTTTGAAAAAAAGTAAGCCAAGAATTTTTCGAGATGCTCATGTTTCAGGTCATGGGGGGAGAGAAGACCTTCGAGATATCTTAAAAATTGTTCATCCTCAACACGTAATCCCCTCACATGGAGGTTTAGATAAGACAAGACCTATGGCAGAACTCGCTAAGGAATTTGGTTATAAACTTGAGAAACAATGTCATCTAATGCAAGATGGAGAGGTGTTAAAATTGTAGAACCTGTGAAGCCAAGTAAGTATTTAGAATTGGTTGGAGGGTTGAAAAATGCTTTTGAGAGGGGCGAATCTTTCATAAAAGCTAAACAGAGTTTCATTAACGCAGGGTACCAGCCCTCTGAAGTGGAGGCTGCAGCAAGGGAACTAAGAAAATCAATTTCTCCTACAACCCCTCAAGCAGTTACGCCAGCTGAAACAAAGAAGTCTATACTAGATATTGGAAAATCTAAGACTAAACAATTGCCGGTAACTCCCGGGGTGCATTCAACTAAGAAAAAGAGTATATCCAAAATCTTAATAGTTTTCCTAATTATAATTTCTATATTAATCTTCGTCGGTGTAGCAATTTTGGGACTCTTCTGGGATAAATGGTTTTAAAATGGCTGAAATTTATTCGTCTGCCGAAGACTCATATTTTTTTGCTAAGTTCCTAGAAAAGTATCTTTCAAAAAATAAGATTAGTTCTTATTTAGATATGGGGGTTGGTTCTGCTATTCTCTCTGAAAGCGTATCAAAATTTTTAGATAAGAAAAATATTTTTGTCGCAGATATAAATCCTCTAGCAGTAAAACTTGCAAAGAAAAAAGGGTTCAATGCAATCAAGACAAATCTTTTTGAAAATATCAAAGGAAAGTTTGACTTGATAACTTTCAATGCACCTTATCTTCCTGAAGATATTCGTGAACCAAAATCTTCTCGATTAGCAACAACTGGGGGGAAACTGGGCGATGAAATTTCCTTAAAATTTTTAAGGCGGGTAAAAAAATATCTCAACAAGGATGGAAAGGTTTTTCTTTTAATTTCGAGTTTAACTCCTTTAGACAAAATTAAGAAATTCGAATATAAAATTGTTGCAAGGAAAAAGTTATTTATGGAAGAGTTGTTGATTTTGGAGTTTTGTTTATTATCTCCCATAATATGCTAATTAAACCATAATTATCTTTATATACGTAGAAAAATTTCTCAAATCATGAATATGAGTGGGTATCTATCATGGTAAAATTCGCACACTTGGCTGATTGTCACCTTGGAGGGTGGAGGCAGGAAGAACTACAAAAATTGAATTTTCAATCGTTTCAAAAAATTATCGAGCGATGTATTCAAGAGAGTGTAGATTTTGTTTTAATCTCTGGAGACTTGTTTGATTCTGCATACCCGCCTATCGAAATTCTTAAGGATTCGTTCGCTGAATTTAAAAAACTACATGATGCAAGAATACCTGTTTATTTAATTGCAGGTTCTCATGATTTTTCTGCTTCTGGAAAGACTTTCTTGGACGTTTTGGAAAAGGCAGGTTTTTGTAAAAATGTAGAAAATTGGGAATTGGAAGAAGACGAACGGATTAAATTAAAACCCCATATTCATGGAGATATCGCAATCTATGGATATCCTGGGAGAAAATCTGGGATGGAAATTGAAGATTTAAGGAAAGTATATTTTGATGAAATTCATCCGTTTACGATTTTCATGATTCACACGACAGTCAAAGATGTCGTCGGCACAATTCCTATGGAATCGATAGAAAAACAAAAATTACCTTTAGCAAATTACTATGCAATGGGGCATATTCATCAGCGTTTTAAAACTCATGAGGCAAATTCATATTATGTTTATCCTGGACCAACATTCCCTAATAATTTCCAAGAACTCGTGGATTTGAATTATGGAAGTTTTCAGTTAGTTGAAGTTACGGGGAGCCGTATAAAAACTCAGAACATTGTAGTTCCCATTAAGGAAATTGCCCATATCTCAATAAAAATAGATGATGGGCTTACGGCAACACAAAAGATAATTTCTGAATTGGATAAGCTTAACCTTAATGATAAAATTGTTCTTCTAAAATTAACGGGCATCCTTACGCAAGGAAAAACAGGAGATATACACTTTAATGAAATAGAAGAGTTCATAAAGAAAAAGGATGCATACGTCTTTTTACGAAATATTTCTTCGGTTAAAATTCAAGAAGTTGGTTTTGAAACGGCATCGCTTCCTACAGAGAATATGGAGAATATAGAACGAAGAATTATGGGAGACTATTCACAAAAAAATCCAGGAGACTTTATTAAATATTTACCTCAATTAATGACAGCTCTCTCGATAGAAAAAAATGAGGATGAAAAATCTTTTCTCTTCGAAGATAGACTACTTTCCGAATTAAAAAATATACTTAAACTTTCCGAGATTATATAATGCTATTTAAAAAACTCCACATCCAAAATATACGAAGTTATGAAGACTTAACAATAGAATTCCCTCAAGGTTCTGTTCTTCTATCTGGAACTATAGGTTCTGGAAAAACTTCTATACTTCTCGGACTTCAGTTCGCATTATTTGGGTTGCAGCCCGGACAAAAAGGTTCCTCAATTTTAAGGCATGGAACTGAAAACGCATACGCATGTTTGGAAATGGTTGTTGATGGTGAAACTATAACTCTGGAAAGAACTATAAAGAAAAACAAAAGTGGCGGTATAACTCAAGATTCAAATGTCATCACCGTCGGCACAATTAGAGAAGAGCTCTCAACTTCTGAGATGAAAGATAGAGTCATTCGTCTTTTAAATTACCCAAAAGAATTTGTGAAAAAATCTAATCTCCTATATAAATTTACAGTTTATACTCCTCAAGAAGAAATGAAGTCTATTATTCAAGAAAGATCTGAGATTCGACTGGATACTCTACGACATATATTTGGAATTGATAGGTATAAAAGAATCAGAGATAATTCCCAGATTCTTTTACAAAAAGTCAAAGAAGCAATTAAAGTTAAAGAAGTCCTCGCATCAGAGCTAAACCTTTTGAAAGAAAAATTCACATTAGAAAACGAGAAGAAAATAACCCTTGCAAGAGAAACTAATAATTTAACATTGGAATACCAAAGATTAACAAATAAAAAACAAGAGTTTGAAGAAAAATTAAGCTCTACACAGAAATCTATTGAAGAGAAAAGAGAGATAGATTCTGATATTGCAAAACTTCAGATTCTTATCCAAGGGAAAAAAGATTTAGAATCTAGAATGAAAAAAGAAATAATACTTATGCAAAAACAGATTCATGAGAAAATTGATTTCTCAGAAGAAAGGCTCCGTGCAGTCTTGGAACTTTTAGAAAAACATGATAGACTTCTTGAAGAGAAAAATTCGCAATTCCTTGCAATCTCTTCACAAATTTCCGGTCTCAATTCGAAAAAAGAAAACCCTAGATTGTTAAAAGAGAAAATAAAGTCTTTAGAAAATTGCCCGACATGTTTTCAAATGGTCAGTCAGGAACACAAGGATAATATTACAAAAAGGACACAATTTGATATAGAAGAAATTGATAGGGAGCTTGAACAGAAAATTCAGGATAAACAAATTCTCGTTAAGGAAGTAGAAAAAGAAAGGGAATTGGTTAAAGGTTATGGGGGGGATAAGAATAATTTTTTGCAAGATAAAATAAAGTTTGAACATCAAAAAACTATTGATATAAAAATTAAAAGTGATGCCTTTGTTT
>JAYEHV010000017.1:0-4666 GCA_034716495.1 Nanobdellota archaeon | reverse complement strand
AAAAATATTTTCTTATGAATTGAATGAAGAAGCAAATGTATTGATGTATCAAAATCTTCGTTTTTATATTTTTCAAGAATAAACTCAAAATAATCGTCCATTTCTTTATCATTCTGTATAAATAAATTATGAATTATTTCATGAATCATTATATCAATAAATCTTTCTTCAGTTAAAGAAAAAATTTCATTATTTGATTCTAATTCAATAGGGATTGTTAATGGGTCTGAAATAGGCATTATAGAACTTATTTTAATTAAATAAACAGAAATTTCTTTCTTTTTCCATCTCAATCCTGTAATTTTTTCACAATAATCAAAAATATCTTTTTCTATTTTCCCCCAAATAGGTTCAATTTTTTTTATATATTCATAAATATATCGTTGATATTCTTCATAGTCAAATTCTTCTTTTATGGTAGGGTTGTGAATTGTTTGCTCATAGATAAATGACCATATAAAATTTATTTTTACCATAATGAGATTATACTTATATTATTTATAATCTTTGTGCCAAACTTTTTCAAAAAACAAACAAAAAGGCTGATTTATCTCTCCTATTTAATAGTCGGAGGCTTTACCTCTTCTCCTACGATACCAAATTAATTTCCCACCCAGTTCGTAACCCCAAGAAGAAATCAATTTCCCACAACTAAATATCCTATAACTACCCGAAATAGCCACGTTCTCTTGAACTATTATCTTCTCTAATATTCTCTTCGAGCTTTTCGATAATTCCATTAATTATTTCCTTTAAATTTTGCCATTCATCAAAAGCGATGTTGATAAATTCTGCTTCGGATTTTTCAGAATAAATTGTATCTAATTTTATACTCTTAATTTGTAATTTTGAAAGCCTTTTGTAAACATCCTTAATTTTTTCCTTGGTGTCTTCATCTATTTTTCTTAATGCAGAAAATATAAACATAGGCGTTGTTGTTGAGTTGATAAGGGTTTCAAATAAATGCGTGTAGGCAGATAATTTTTCGTTAATCGTTCTCCTTATTTCCCTAACTAAGAAAGTAGGTTCTTTTTCTATTGTTTTTTCTATGTCAAAATCTTCTAATAGCTTATCAAACTTTGGTAACTTGTATTTTTGTTTTAATTTATCGTAGGCTATCGTGAGGTTAAAATCTTCATCTTCCATGACTAGTTCATTAAGAAAGCATTTATAAATTTAAGGGGTAGGGAATTATATGCCTGATTAGCTCAGTTGATAGAGCGTCGCATTGGTAAAGACTCTCTTTTCTTTAGAAAAGAAAAATTCCCTCAAAGCAAAAGAAAATTAGTTTCCAAAGATTTGCATTTGGGAAATCCAAAAATGCGGAGGTCGCGGGTTTGATCCCCGTGTCAGGCTTATCTCCTCGATTGATATTCATTAGAATTATTAATCTTAATGGCATTACCAACTAACCTTGAAGTTTCTGTCCCTATATCCCATAACTTACCGGTTGTTTCTCCAATCCATCCGAAATAAATATATGTTGCTTGAACTATCCCTCGTGGAGATGTTAAATCTATCTGGTCTGATGAAAATATTCCTACCATAGAAAAATAAAACAAGATACCAATTAAAATAATAACAACACTTTTAATTAAATGAATGTTGTGATCTATCTTAAAAAGTACGAATCCTAACAACATTAAAATTCCAACTATTATCCATTCAAGAGCCATACCTTACAAAAGAATCTTTATTATAAAAATGTTTTTATATGGATAAAACTTAAGATTATTATGGGGAGATATAAGATTTATTTATTTAGACATGGGCAGACGACGTTTAATCGGGATGGAAGGTTTACGGGGCAGATGGAAGCAAGATTGACCGACGAAGGAAAGAAGCACGCGAAGACGATTGCGAAGAAACTTAAGAATAAAAAATTTCAGGTTGCGATTCGGACGCATCTTTCACGTTCCAAGA
Source organism: Nanobdellota archaeon (assembly GCA_034716495.1). Classification (GTDB taxonomy): domain Archaea; phylum Nanobdellota; class Nanobdellia; order Pacearchaeales; family GW2011-AR1; genus JAGVXH01. The sequence goes on along the minus strand of JAYEHV010000017.1, from coordinate 2,743 downwards.
ATACCTTGAAGCCAGTTTTGAAATATCATCCAGAGTGTAAATTGATCCTAGAGGATGATAGGATGATTGAGAGGAGCTATGGGGAATTACAAGGAACTACGCATGAACAGTTTATTGACAGGATAGGAGAGCAGAGTTACGATTTAAGGGTTCATGGGGATGCGATTGAGAACCTTGAACCTAACTTAAAGGAGAAGGTCGAGGAGTTTTTGGGGAAAGAAGAATATAAAGCGATTCATCGAGGGTATAATGTTGCGGCGCCAGGTGGTGAATCATTTATGGATATTGAAAAAAGGGTAATGTCGTTTATTGGGAATTTAAAGAAATTTATGAGGAAGAATAAAGTTAACGTCGCGATTTCTGCACATGGAAATTCGATTAGATTGTTTAGGAAGATTATGGAACGAGCACCTAAGAAGAGTGTTATAGGGTGGTTTATTCCTTATGATAAAGTTTTTGAGTATGAGGTTTGATATAAAATACCAATAAACTTAAAAGTTTTGAAGTTGTATAAATTTAAAGGGTTTGAAAGGAGGTTAAAATGAAAAAAATAAGTGCGTTGTTTTTAGGATTGTTCTTGTTAGTTGGAATGCTTGGATTTGTAGTAGCTGTTGAAGATAGTTCTGGAGAAATTGTGATTCCTGAAGCTAGGGAAGTAGGTTTTTTCGAGGATGTTTTTGATAGAGTAGGGTTCGCTTTTATTTTTAATAAAGAAAGAAAAATTGAGCGGGCTTTGGAATTAGCTGAAAAAAGATTAGCTGAAGCTGAAGCGTTTGCGGAGGAAGATCCTGAGAAAGCTGAGAAAGCTCAAGAGAGATACGATAATTTTGTTGCAAAGGCTGAGGAAATTTTAGAGAAAATTGAGGCACAAAAGTCAAATGATGAAGCTCATTCAGTAAAGGACATGGAAGAGATAGCAAGGATTCAAAATAGATTCGAGAAACATAGGGAACAGGCAGAAGAGATTCATATTCGTGCCATTGAGAGATTTAGGAATAATAATGCTAGTGAAGAAAAGATTGAACGGTTTGAAAATTTTTATGAAAGAGCTTTGAATCGTAGTGATAATATGGAGCAAAAAGTTCTTCAGAAAAGAGAGAGAGTTTTGAATCAATATAAAGTTTTATCTGGAAAGTCAGATGAAGAACTTAAAGTTATTTTAGGAGGAATTGAATCTAAAGAAGGTTTAGTAAAAGCTAGGGAAATGAGATTAGAGAGAGTAGAATCGAGGAATGCAAGAGTTGTTGCGGTTCATGAACTTGGGCTTGAGAAAGTTCGAACCCGTTTAGAGAATTCAGGTTTATCTGATGAACAAAGAGTAAAGGTACAAGCAGAACTTGGAAAATTAAATCAGAAGTTAGGTACTTTTAAGGAACAATCTATTGAAAGAATCGAGGTTGCGAAAGGGAAATTTGATGAAGTAGAAGTTCTTGATAGTATTAGTAGTGTTGCAAATTAATTTTTACAGATTAAATTATTTTTGTTAAGCCCTTAAGGGCTTTGTTTTTATTGAATTGGTGAGTATGTAAAATATAATATTGAAATAGCTGCTGTTTAGTGAAATACAAAAGCTTTTAATAAAATGAATTCTCTTATAATGAAGAGAGGATATGTTTTTAAAAAAAGAAAATGGTGAAATTTGAGGTGGTTAGTTTTGGAAGTGCTGTTGTAGACGCGTTTGTAGATACGGAATTTAATAAAGTGAGTGATTCGTTTAATTATCCTGCAGGTTCTAAAATTCTCGTCGATGATTTGAAGTTTGATATTGGTGGCGGGGCAACAAATGTGGCGGTTGCTTTTGCTCGTTTGGGACTGAAGACTGGTTGTATTTGTAAGATTGGCGACGACAATAATGGACAGGATGTTTTAAATATGTTAAATAAGGAAAACATTAAGTTTCTTGGTTCGGAGACGAAAGGTAAAACAGGGTATTCGATAATTCTTGATAGCAAGGATAGGAGTAGAACTATTTTAACTTTCAAAGGTCCAGGTAATGATATAGGATTAAGCGAGGTTCCGAAATTTAAAACTGATTGGCTTTATTTCTCTTCGGTGCTTGGGAAAAGTCTTAAGACTCAAGAGAAACTTGCTAGAAAATTAAAAAAAGAGGGGACGAGATTAGCGTTTAATCCGGGAGAGTATTTAATTAAAAGAGAAAATTTAACATCGATTTTGAAGTTATGTGATGTTTTGATTTTGAATAAAGAAGAGGCTGAGATGCTTTGTAAAAAATATAAGAAGGAGGGGAATTTGATGGTTTGTTTAAGAGAGTTAGGACCGAAGATTGTTATTATAACTGATAAGAATAATTTGATAAGTTGTAGCGACGGGAATAAGAATTATTTTTTGAAGCCTAATAAAGTTAAGGTTGTTGAGAGAACTGGAGCAGGGGATGCGTTTGCTTCGGGATTTGTTGCAGGAGTTATTGCAAGGAAGACAATTCCTGAAAGTCTGAAATTAGGTTTGAAAGAGAGTGAATCCGTAATCAGATATTTTGGGGCGAAAAATAAATTGTTGAAGTTTAAATTGAAATGAAAGCACAAAAAAAGTTTATGGAAAAATCAATTAATGTTGCAAGAATGTCTGCTAAAGAAGGAGATTATGCTGTTGGAGCAATTATTGTGAAGGATGGAAAGGTTTTAGCAGAAGGAAAAACGTTGCTTAATCACAGTCCTGACCCGACAGTTCATGCGGAAATTGTTGCGATGAGAAAAGCTTGCAAGAAACTTAACTCAAGATTTTT
>JAYEHV010000016.1:0-4709 GCA_034716495.1 Nanobdellota archaeon | reverse complement strand
TTCAAAAATATTTTTCTTCACCTCGGCAAAAGCTGTCTCAGTTAAACTAAAATACTTCTTCAATTTCTCGATACTAATTTTATCCTGCATACTAAAATAAAAAATAAAAGTTATTTAAACCTGTCTTTCAAGCAAAGAATAAGGCGTCTGCTTCCTAATCACAAACCGTGATCCAACCATATCAGATATAATCGCATTAATAGAAAAAGTTCCAACACTCGCTCGGAACACTCCCTCGAGTAACGGAATATGTGCCTCGTCGGAAACTTTCTCCAAAATCTTCTTAATCTCTTCCGGATTCAAAGTTATTCGTGTGAGTTGTTTCTGACCTGCTCGAAGAATCATTACCGGTTCCCCTGATCCAGAACATTCAATTAAAGAAATCATAGGGTCATCTAAAAGAGGTTTTATTCTCCCATAATCTTGACCTGACTCAATTCCTATCTGCACTTTTGGAGATATAATGGGAGGACTTACATGTTGCGTTTGTAGAGGATGTGATATGGGTGTAGGTAATTTCCTAGGAGGAAGCACCGGAGGAGGTGAAAGAGTTTGCTTTTCAATGAACTGTTTTGGGGGTAGAAGAACCGGCATTTGTTTAATCGGAGTTTTAGTGACATGTTTAGGTTCAATATGGGTCTTAACAACTGGTTTAGGTTCAATATGGGTCTTAACAACTGGTTTAGTTATAGGGATTACTAACTCTTTCAAATCCTCTTTCACAGAAGGAATTTCTTTTTTCTTTAAAGAAGATCGCATAACTTTTTCTGAAACCAAAGGTACCAAATCTGCATGGATAACGTGTTTTTCTTCGTAAGAAAAATTTTGTGACCTGATGTTTTGAATTATCGCAAAAACAAATCTTCTGATAAAAGGTTCTACGGCTATTATTGATAAGTCTTCAGAATTCATATACTTGGAAGCGGTCTAGGTCTTTGAGGGGACTCTCCCGGATAAAAAGGTTTTTGCTTGGAAACTTGGGGACTATTTTTTAAACTTTCTTCCATTAGAATCAAACCCTTCGCAATAGTTTTATTTTGATCTAACAGAGAATCGATTTTTTTCAGCATAGATTTGTCATCCAATTTTTCTCCAGAAACAAAACTTTTAGCAGCTTCTTCAAAAACCTGAAGCAATCTTGTAATGTTATCTGATAGAGATCCAAATTTAACAGATAGATTTGTCATCGCATGTTGCAATCCAACAAAGTTCTCAAGCAGAAGTTCTTCACGTTCCTTCGCTGTCATTCCCTTCCTCACTGAACTCTTTTTTTTAGTTTCTTTAAGGGTGTGTTCTTTCATAATAGATTTTTTAGAATCTTTATCTTTTTCAGTAGAAGCAACCTCCTTTTTAACCATAACAAATCTAAGAAGACTTTATTTATAAAAGTATTGGGAATTTAAAATGGGCTCAGCAGGAATCGAACCCGCAGCTTCCGGTCTGGAGCCGGATATTTTACCACTAAACTATGAACCCAACACCCCCCCTTAGAACTCTGCATTTTTAAATTTAATTAAACCACAAACGGATTAAATAATCTCTACTTGTTACTACGCTTAAGAAACGACAAATAGAAAGGTTTATAAATATTAAATTCCTAAGTATTTTATCAAAATATAAGGTAAAATAAAAATGACAAAAGAAAAAAATTTAGACAAAATAACTAATCATTATATATGTATGGAGAAGGGGCTTGATATTAGATGTGACGATAGAGAAAATAAATATCGAAATAAAGATAGTATTGAGAGAATAGGCGCAGTTATAAAAATTGAAGGTAACTTAAAGATAGCCAATATAAATAGAGATGAATATTTCAATAGCTTAACTGATCCTGTCGAAAAAGAAAGATGTATTAGATGTGAATTTAATCCTAAAAACTATGAGGGAAAATTAGCGTTATATCGTAGTAGATGAGATGAATCAAGAATATAGCACAAAAACTCAAGAGATTTTAGAAGAATCTTATAACGTTGGGATTCAAATTCAAAAATGTCTATTGAAAAACAACAAATTTCTAAAAAATTTAGAAGATAATTTACTAATAACCTGGGCAGAAATTATTGTTAAAAATTATGAAAAGAAAAACTATTATTCTAAATAGAATATAAAACTTTCACAAGTCTAAACCAATCTTTTCATCTCTTCTATCTCCGTCGAAGAAATCGCCGTCCCCTTAAACTTAACCCCATAAAGCAGGGCATCAAGAAAATCTCTACTTTTTTTAATTGGCATTAGTCCTTTTTTATACGCAACAAAAAGAAGTTCGGAAGAACGGATAAACTTTAAATCTTTTAACTCATCCAGCAACGATAGTTCTACTTTAAGTGGTGTATGCAATTTTCGTTCCATCATCTCCTTTAAATTCTGTGGAGATTCCGTCAACATCCTAGTTGTCCTCTCATCAATGACAATAACATTCTTTTCCTTGCACAATTTAGAAAATGCTAAACAGGATGCCTCACCCTCATGGACAATCTTGATTTTCTCTCCTGTTTGCACTGTTCTTAAAACTCCACCAGTAACCTTCAAAATCCGTTTAATTTCTTCATCTAACTTTTGGTTTGACACAATTTCCGAAGACATCTTAAAAATTCCTCTATCAATCATATCCTGAACCTGAATTGCTTCGAGTTTATACTTCTTGATATTCATCGGCTTGTCAATAACCTCTCTCTTTACCGGAGGTGTCAAAATAAACTCACCATCAAAACCTTCTTTCAACTTTTCAATCACATATAGCATCCCATTCATTGTCAGAGAGATTATTGGCCCAGCATCGAAGATTAGATATTTCATCCGAAAATTTCCTCCGCAATTTTAATTCTCTCCTTAACCGGCATCGAAATCGCAAACTTCGCGTCACCAATATTCGACTGCCCAATATACGAAGCCAAATCCCAAAGACTCACTCCGAGAAGTTCTGCAGTTTGCTCCGACGACAAACCATGTTCATAAAGCTTAAACGCTTTATTAATTTCGGCTTTCCTAAAGATATCTTTAATATATTGACCAAGATTCCCCGAGATTTTATTCAATGAATTTCTGATTTTCCCAAGATAGATTCGTGTTTTATCGATATCATTTTTCTCAAGCGATTTAATCGCTAAAGCTAAGTCTTTTGTCATAGAGTTATAAAATTCCGACCAACCCTCCATATCTCGATAATGTTCTCGTTCAAGAATCTTACTTAAAGAATAAACTAGAATGGCTACAATAATATTATCCGCATCCTGAGAAATAGTCGCAGAATGAATCGTTTGATTAGACAACATTTTTATCTCATGAGGATTATCTTCCCTAATAAACTTCCTAGTCTTCTTCAAAATCCTCAGAATATTTCCGACCTCTTTCATATATTTATCAAGAAGATAAGTTATATAAATCTTCTCAGACAACCAATGATATGAAAATATTGTTAGATACCAATTTCATTTTAACCTGTGTAAAACAAAAAATAGATTTTGAAAGTATTACAAATGACATTTCTGACGAACCAATTGAATGGATTATCCCGCAAGAAGTTTTAGATGAATTAAGAAATCTAAAGGATAAAAAAAAGATTAAAGTTAAAGATAAGAATGCAGCCAAATTAAGTTTAGAAATCTTAAAAGTAATTAAACCTAAAATTATAAAACTTCAAGGAAGGAATCCTAATGTGGATATTAAAATCGTAAATTATATTTCTGGGGGGGAAATTATTTTAGCAACGCTGGATAAGAATTTGAAAAAAAAAGTAACTAATAAAATTCTAACGATTCGGAACAAGAAAGGTCTAGAGATTATTTAGCTTTCCACTCACGCCCATCTCTTTCTCAACTTTTTTAACTAACTTAAAAATATTTTTGATGCTAGTTTCTTTTTTAAACCACCAGTAATCCTTTTTCTTAAAAGTCTTTTTATCGTTTGCTTTTCTAAATTTTTTAACAGCCTCGACTAACCGCACAGAAGGACCTCGAATTTCAATTTCCTTTTTCTCTTCAATAATTAAATATCCTTTCGCCTTTTTGCCTTCTCCAGAATAATCAAATTCTTTCGCTAGAACTTTTTGTTGGTTTCTTTTAAGTTCACTAACAAAAAAATCTAAAAATTTCTTCATCTTAGTCCCCGCAATATCTCCTTCCTGTCTGCCAGTTTCTAAACTAATTCCTAAAAATATTGCATTTTTCTTATCAGCAAACTTTTTCAAACCATTAATATCTGTCGACTGTCGTTCAAAAAAATTCAAGGAAGGAGATTTCAAAAATTTCTTAGCGATAATCTTAAACTTCTCAAAAGTCTCTTCTCCAAGCCCTGCGGTTACATTTCTATACTTATATGTTGGGTCAATTAAAATAATTGGTCCAATTAGCTTAGAGGTATTCAATTCATTTAAAACTTTTCGTTCATTTCTGAAATATTTTAAGGGGTCGATAACTTTTTTCTTAGAAATTCCTTTTAGAAACTTAATAAAACCTCCAAAATGAATTACTAAAATTTCTAAAGAGTAACCACTAAAACCTCGAACATAACTTTCAGCACCATAACACCTGTTCGCCCAACAAAACGCTTTGGCTAATTTAATCTCGTCGCTAATCTTCGGATTTTTTTTTACAATATCCTTAATGTATTTAACATGACTCAATGAAATATCGGTAACATTCTCTGCCAACTCCGGATTTTTATTTTTTACAACCGGAATAATTTCTAACAAAACTGAATTATTTTCA
>JAYEHV010000015.1:0-4920 GCA_034716495.1 Nanobdellota archaeon | reverse complement strand
AAATTATGACAAATTAATTCCATCGAGGCGAGATGGCGAACATCTTTGCTCTTGTGAACCCAAAGATAAAAAACTATCTTGAATAAGAGTGAAGTGTGAGTAGATTGAAATTATGACAAGTTAACTAAAACCTTATAACTTCAACTACATTAATTTTTCCATGAGGATAAATATAAAAGTTCAACCAAATTCTGGAAGACAAGTGATACAAAAAATCTCCGAGGAAGAATATAAAGTTTTTCTAAAAAAATCTCCCGAAGATAACAAAGCTAACAAAGAACTAATAAAACTTTTAAAAAAACATTTCAAAAAAGAAATAAAAATTATTAAAGGATTTACATCTAAAAGAAAAACAATAGAGGTTATCTAATGAGAATAAAATACGCACACGCACCAGATATAAAAAAGCTCGCCGAAGAAATCGTAGAAAAACTTGAATGGAACCATATCCTCTTAGAACACGCCGCATTCATTAGAAGTTTCGGCTCATCAGCAAGAAGAACAATCGCAAGATGTCATGCCCTCGGCAAAGCGATGCAAATCGGTATGGGAAGAAAAAAAGGATTTTATCTAATTGAAGTAATCTCAGAAAAATTTGATAGGCTTTCCGACGACGAACAATTAAAAGTAATCATCCACGAACTTATGCATATCCCAAAATCTTTTGGTGGCGGATTTATTCACCATAATAAAGTCCACAACAAATCCGTTGAACAAGTCTATAATCATTATTGTAATCTAAAAAAAGATGCATTAAACAACAAAAAGACAAAATGGCTTTAAAAGAAATAGTTTATTTTATCAACGGAAAAAAGGTAATGATAAGGGTAAAAATCTGCAATACTCCTTCCAAAAAATTTTCAGGATTAATGTTTAAAAAAAATTCTCCTCCACTTCTATTCGTATTCAATAAATCCAAAATCCTTTCAATACATTCGCTATTCTGCAGACCATTCAAAGCAATCTGGCTAGACGAAAAAATGCATTCAACAAAAGTTATCGACGTCAAAAACTGGAAACTGAACATTTCAGGAAGAGGAAAGTACCTCCTCGAGGTTCCAAGGACTACATAAAAATGACAAATCCTCGACGAGAAATATTTTATCGACAATAGAAACATTTAAATATAAAATTGAGCTAATAAAACTGTCTTAATAAAAAAGTGAAAAGGAGGTAAAAAAAATGGGAAAAGTTATTGCAAAAAATGTTGTTAAACGAAAATCTGGATTTCTATATTATGTAGATGGAAAGGGAAGCGTTTGCGAAGCTAAGATGGCACGGGGTGGAAAGAAGAAAAAGAAAGCAGTCAAAAAAGTTGCCAAAAAGAAAGTTGTAAAGAAAAAGAAGAAATAAATCTTCTAAACATTATTATTTTTTAATTTAATCATATTCAATGAACCTCCTTGGTTAGGGAGCTAAAGAGGTTCATTATTTTTTTGTTCAAAATTTTCAATAGCCTTCCTTAAAGCATCCGCAGCTAAATTAGAACAATGAAGTTTTATCGGAGGCAACTCACCTAACGCTTCCGCAACATCCTTATTCGTTATCTTTTTTGCTTCCTCCAAACTTTTTCCCTTAGCCATTTCCGTAGCCATCGAAGAAGTAGCAATCGCCGCAACACAACCCATCGTCTGAAATTTTATATCAGAGATTATAAAATTCCCAATTTGCGAAACTCCCACGTTTCGCCCATTTAAGTTTTCTGATTCCCGGGAACCTCTTTTTCTAGAAGAAGGAGCCTTTTTAATATCCTCAATTTTATCATTCTCAACCTTAATCATCACCTTCATAACATCCCCACAAGTCTGATTCCCCACCGTCGCCTCAGCATCAGGATTTTCCATCACACCCATATTCCTCGGATTTTTAAAATAATCAAGAACTCTTTTATTATAGACTAAATTACCCATGCTCATTCAATTCCTTAATTAGCTTATCAACATCAACACCATGAGCCTTAGCCCCCTTCTCAATTGTCTCAAACTGCGCCATAGGACAACCTCCACAAAACAAACCCCTATCAGCCAATTTCTTCCCAGCCTCTCTATCCAAACCCATCAACTCAGCAAACGTCATATCTTTTGTAATTTTTTTATCTCCCATATCACTTTAATTTAAACGGCGAAATCCTCCGAAGTTTAAAAATAATCTTCCCAAGAACCTTAATAACATAATCAATTTCCTCTTCAGTATTATTCTTATTAAGACTTAATCGAATAGAACTATTCAAACTCGAGGGAGAAACTCCGATAGCTCTGATAACATGACTCGGCTCAAGACTACGAGACGAACAAGCAGAACCTGTCGACGAACAAATTTTATTCACATCCAAATAAGCACCAATCGCCTCACCCTCAATAGCCTCAAATGAAAAATTAATATTATTGCAAAGCCTCTTATCCCCTCGAGGACCATTAAGCCTCGAATGAGGAATCTTCGAAAGTTCATTAATTAACTTATCCCGAAGCCGAGTCATCTTTTTAACATCTCGAGAATTAGAAATTTTCACAGCCTTAGCAAAACCAACAATTCCGGGAATATTCTCTGTCCCACTTCGCATCCTATCCTCTTGATTCCCCCCATGAATCAAAGGAGTTATTTTAACCCCTTCCCGAATATAAAGCACTCCAACACCCTTAGGACCATAAATTTTATGCGCATTAAGTGTAACAAAATCGAGATTCTGTTTCCGAACATCAATCGGAACTTTTGTATAACTCTGACAAGCATCTATATGAAAATAAACTCCGCACTCTCGACAAATTTTTCCAATAGCCTCTATATCCTGAATAGTTCCAATCTCGTTATTTCCATGAATTATAGAAACAAGAATTGTCTTACCCGTAATCGCCCCTAGAACATCCTCAGGATTTACAAAACCTTCTTCATCAACATCAAGATAAGTAACTTTAAATCCTTGCTTTTCCATCCAACGACACGAATTCAAAATACAATCATGTTCAATTTTTGTCGTAATAATATGATTTTTCCCCGAAGCAAGATTCTCAAACCCCATTCCTTTAATCACCCAATTATTCGACTCCGTCCCACCACTCGTAAAAAATATTTCATCTGACTTTGCCCTAATAGATCTAGCAATAACATCCCTACTTTCTTCAAGAGCCATCGCTACTTCCTGCCCCATAAAGTGTTGCGAAGAAGCATTTCCAAATTTTTCCGAAAAGAATGGCTGCATAGCTTTCAAAACCCACTCATCAACTTTTGTCGTCGCTGCATTATCTAAATAAATTCTTTTCATCTTCAAGATTTAGGATTACACCTGCAATAATTTAATACATCTTTATTATATTTTTTGCAAACATCACACAAACACTTTTTATTTTTAATATACTTAAGTATCCTTTGCATCTCACCCAAAACATTCTTCCGGTTCTTCACAATAATCTTAGCAGACTTAACAATTTCCTCTTTAACCTCGGGACTCAATTCAATTTTATTTGCCCTCTTATTCGACAAATATTGCGAAACCGCAGCCTTACTAATACCGAGAATATTCCCTGTCCGCTCATAACTCATTCCATAACTTTTCGTCAACAGCTTCGCTAACTCTTTCCTAATTCCTGGAATAACATACCAAACTTCAATTTCTTGTGGCAACAAATACATGTTAACTATAGTTAACTTCCATTTATAAAAATTACGTAAACTATGTTAACTAACAGAAATAGCATCAACAGGACATACAGATTCGGCATCTTTTTCACAAGTCAACCCTTCAACCTCAGACTTAACAGCAAACGCCTTTCCCTCTTTCATCCCAAAAGAACCTTCACAAGTCGAAGCACAAGCTCCACAACCAATACACTTCTCTTGATCCACTATTATTTTATGCACCATACAACTTTATTCCAACAACATTTATAAACTTATTCCAAACACTAATGTTTAATACAGTCATATACACAAGTCTCAAATCCTCCGCTATGAAAACTACGCATTCTAAGCTTTCTAGCCTCCAACTCATCAACGTAATAATAAACTTTTCTCTGCAAAATAGCCCTAATATCACAAGGGAAAATTTCTGATCCTGAACAATAGCTTATCTCAGCAATCCACTCGCCCTCTTCCCCATAATAAAATCTAATCCCAGTAACATCTTTAGGCAATCCTTCAACCTCATAAGCCTCAGCCCCCTCAATCTTATAAGTCAAAGTATTATAATTACGCCTCCATCCAGTATAAGGCTCAATAGAAAGATACCACTCACCCCCATTATTTGCAAACAATCTTGTCCGAAAAACACCATCCTCCATATCCTCAAAACCAACTCCATCCACCATCACAAAAGAATCACCTTCTAAAAAATAAACCCCATCATGTCCGTCTACTCTATTCACCAAATACCACTTTCCAAAATCATCCGAATACAAAGAACCTCTAACATCGTCATCCAAAATCAAAACATCCTCTTTTCCAATTGAATCAATTCGCCAAAAATAATGTCCCTCTTCAGAGCGGAATTGCACAAACCATTCATTCAAATCATTAGCATAAATATTTAACACCTCAACATTAGAATAATCCTTCAAGGCAACCTTATAATCTATACCTTCCAAGTGTCTAATCAAAATAACATTAACATTATCACTTCTAGCATAAATAATCGACCTCCCACCCTTACTAAATTTCCGAAGCCAATCCCCATACTCAATCCCATATTCATTAAGAATACTCTCCACCTCACGATAATCATTCCCACCAAGATTATCTCTCCCATCAGAAGACAAAAGATTCCAAGTCTCCCCATTAGCATTTCGAATCCGAAACTCCTCTGAGCTCAAAACAGAAGGACTCACATCCCAAGTCATAAAAACATAAAACCCAATCAAAACAACTAAAACCCCAATAACCCCTAATATCCATCTCCTCATCCCAACCAAACAACACAAACCTTTATAA
>JAYEHV010000014.1:0-4977 GCA_034716495.1 Nanobdellota archaeon | reverse complement strand
GAATAAGTTAAATATAAAATTTCTTTTGTTCTTGAGATTGCGACGTAGAACAATCGTCTTTCTTCCTCAAGCTTGTTGTAATCATCAGTCTTAATCATCTCTATTGCTGGATGATCTGAAGCCTTGCACGGGAAGTTTTGTTCGTTGCATCCAACAACAAAAACTTTTTTAGCTTCGAGACCTTTGATTGCGTGGATTGTTGCTAGAGTTACTTCACAAGTTTTTCCATTTGTGAAATTTTGAATTTCGTCGGATTTAATTGTATGTGAAATTTTTTGTTTTTTCATTAGTTGTGAAAGTTCCTGAAGCTGCCGGTTAGTTCTTACTAATACAAAAATTTCATTCCTCGAAATATCTGATTCCAAGATTTTTTTAACAACAAAGTCTCTCTCAGCTTCTTCAGATTCAAAATTTTTAATTTTAATTTTTGTGTCTTCTGATTCGAGGTGGTGTTCTAAATCTGGAAGTCCCATGCTGATAATCGATTTATTTATGAATTCTACGATTTCTTTTGTGCTTCTATAATTTTTAGTTAAATGAACAATCTCTGAATCGGCGTAGTCTTTTTCAAAATTAAGAATATAATTAATATCTGCGCCTCTCCATCCAAAAATTGATTGTCGTGGATCACCTACAGCGAATAGATTCACGGGTTTTAAAAGATTGATGAGTTTAACTTGCATTGTGTTGACATCTTGATATTCGTCGATAAGAATGTGTTCAAACTCAGGGATTTCTGAAATATTTTCTTTTAAAAATTTTGTTGCATCAAGAATTTGGTCAGTATAATCTCGCAATCCTTGTATTATCATATGTTCTTTCAAATATTTTGTAATTTGATAAACTCTTTGAGCATTATGTCTATTTTTTATATCGACATTTTTTGAAAAATCGTATTCTTTCTCTCCAGTTACTTTAAAATAATCCATCACCGAAAAACAATCATTCATAAAACTATTTGATAATTGGTTTCCTGTTTTGAATTTTCTTTGCTGGTGTGTAAAATAAGATTGTAAGGCATCCTCCATATCTATTCCTAAGTTTCCAAGAGCCATATTCATTGCAAGACTCTTATCTGCGTAAGATTGAACTCTTGTATGACGACCATATATTCTATTTTCATGTTTCCTTAGGATCTCCTCGCAAAATGAATTAAATGTATGTACTTTTATCTTGTTGTTAACATTTAATTCGTAAAGTCTTTTTTCCATCTCTTGCCGTGCCTTCCGTGTAAATGTAATTGCTAGAATTTTTTCTGGAGGGATGCCGCGATATTTGACCAAGAATTCAATTCTTTTTGTAAGGACCGTTGTTTTTCCAGAACCCGCACCTGCAACACAGAGAATTTTTTCAGCTTCGGAGATTATTGCTTTTTTCTGTTCATTGTTATATTTTTTAAGAAAACTTTCTAATTCTTTAAACTTCTCCTTATCTTCTTCAGTGATTTCAGTTCGTTTAAATTTAATTTTGTTTTTTATTTCTTTTTTAGGTAATGTCGGATGGGTAATTTCATTTTGTCCTTTCATTGTTAACTTTAGAATTTTTACAAATCGATTATAATCACTCGTAGAAAGTTCTATCATTCCTGTTGCAATGAGTCTGTCAATCTCCTGATAAATTTTCTCTTTACTCCAATGTAGACTATCAAAGTTATATAATTTATCTAGACTATTTTTTGTGATTGATTTGTTCTTGTAATCTCCCACCAAAAAATCTGCAAGAAGAGTTTTTCCAACAGGGAATGGCAATTCTATCAATGCCTTAAGAATCTTAATGTATTCTAAATTATCCTCTTTCATAGAATAGAAATTTTAAGTTAGTTTTTAAATTTTTAGAGATTTGAAATAGTCATTTGAATAAGGTTATTTTCTTCGTTAAGTTCTTCTATCTGGGAGTCATAGTCAATAATAAAGTCTATAGTTTTGATATTTGTCGAGGGTAATCTTATGTTTGTAGCACTTAAAGTTTTCATGTAACCTATTCCAATATAGTTTAGGTGAACTGTATAAATCTCTTTTTCGTTTGCTACTAAAGTTAAGTCAATATCATCAATATCTGTTAGTCCGTCGTTTGAAACTGTAATATTAAAATCCACGTATCTTCCTTTCTTAACTGCAGAAAGTTCGGTGATTCTTGCATCTGGCAGAGGTTTTATCGAGTATAATTTTTTGATTAGGTCTATCATGTCTTGAGTAATTTTTTGATCGCAGTTTGAAGTGTTATACATTATATTCTTTGGGTTTAGGGAATGGTCAAATCCAAAAACGTGACAAAGTTCATGAAGTTCTACTACAGGTAGTTCACAATTATGTTTTTCATATAAAATAACTTTTCCTTTTTGAATTATTTTAAAAATAGTAGTGTTAATAATTTCTGTTGGACCTCCCTCTCCTGCCACAAAAATATCCTCTCCAATTTCTATGAAATCTTCAGAGCAACCAACTAAAATATCTGCTTCTTTATAGTCAACCTCATAAAATGAAATCACCTCCATCTTTTTCTGAAAAATTTGAAAAGCTTCTTTCATCGCAGAGGTTCTAGTGTTTGAGCAAGAGGGTTCTATAAAGTAAGAAATATTATTATGGTTAAATCTTAAATTTTCTTCGAAGACTGGTGTGAATCCATGATTTATTGTTGTAATTGGTTCGGAGGTAATTCCGATGGGTTTCATTTCTATAGGGTTTAGGGGTAAGTTTTGATATACTAGGGTGTAAGAGAATATTAAGATAGCTAAGGTTAGCATTATCGAAGCTATTAGTTTTAACATGTTTTGTTAAATTAGAGACACTATTTATTTGTTTTCATTCTGCGAATCCAAATTTTAACTTTGTGAGAGAAATAAATTAATAATGAAGAATTAGTTAGTTTTATAAAATCATAGTTAATTATCTTATTATCGATGAGCTCGTAGTTTAACGGATAGAATATCAGGTTTCGGCCCTGAGGATGGGAGTTCAATTCTTCCCGAGCTCGTTTTACTCTTTCGTGAAAATTGAATTCAGGTTCTGTTCGCAATTTACATCTCGCAACACGACAAGATTATTTATCGTTGCTCAAAGCGAATCATTCACCCCCCTTACTTGTTTGTTTTGCCAAAGTTTAAAAGTATGAAAGATATTTAATTTTTATGGGCAAAAAGACAACATTTAATATTTCGAAGTCGGATAATTTTTCTGATTGGTATTCGGAGATTTTGAATAAAGCCGAGATTGTGGATTTGAGGTATGGGGTGAAAGGGTTTGTTGTGATTCGTCCTTGGGGTGCGAGGATTATCGATAAGATATATAAGATTTATGAGTCGGCTCTTCGGTGTACTGGGCATGAGTCTGCTATTTTTCCGGTTGTTATTCCTGAAATTAATTTAAAGAAAGAGTCCAGTCATATTAAAGGTTTTGCTCCAGATGTTTTTTGGTTGGATAAAAAACAGGGCGATGAGAAATTAGCCTTGAGACCTACGAGTGAAACTGCGTTTTATGAGATGTATAGTTTATGGATAAGAAGTTATCGTGATTTGCCTATGAAAATTTATCAGAGAGCGAATGTTTTTCGGAATGAAACAAAAGCTACGAGACCATTAATTCGTTCTAGGGAATTTCATTGGATTGAATCTCACGACGCGTTTGCTACGAAAAAAGAGGCGGAGGCACAGGTTCAGGATGATATTGCTATGACTGAAGAAGTTATGCATAAGATTTTTGGTGTACCCTTTTTGCCGATGAAAAGGCCACAGTGGGATAAGTTTCCGGGAGCAGAATATACCGTCGGGAATGATTCTATTTTACCTGATGGGAAAATTATTCAACAGCCGTCGACTCATTTAATCAGTCAGCATTTTGTAAAAGCGTTCAATGTAAAATTTGTAGATGAAAGTGAAAGAGAGAAGACTCCTTGGTTGACGTGTTATGGTCCCTGTATGTCTCGGATTTTGGCATCAGTTATTTCTATGCATGGCGATGATAGTGGTTTGGTTTTGCCGTGGACGATTGCACCTGTTCAGGTTATTATTGTTCCATTTTATAGTAAGAATCCTAAGAAAGTTAAGGCATCGGTTGAGAAGATTCAAAGATGGTTGTTGGAAGAGCGTATTGATGTAAGTGTTGATGATTCGAATAAGAGGCCAGGCGAGAAGTTTTTTTATTGGGAGATGAAGGGTGTTCCGTTTAGAATTGAGATTGGAGAGAAGGAATTGGAGAGCGGAGATGTAACTGTTTTTATTCGGGATACTAAAGAAAAGGTTTTTGTGAAAATTAAAGATTTGGCGGAGTCGATTAAGAACTTGGGAGCAGAGTATGATTCAAGATTGTTAGCAAGGGCGGATGAGTTTTTTGAGAGTAAGATTGTGGATTGTAAAGATAAGGAGAGCATTAAGAAGGCTTTGAAATCAGGCAAGATTGTGAAGTTTGCTTTTTGTTCCGTTGAGAACAACGGAGCTAAGTGTGCAGAGTTTGTTGAGAAGGAGTTGGAAGCTCGAGTTATGGGAATTCGTGCAGATATTGAAGAGAAAGCTAATGGGAAATGTGTTATTTGTGGAAAGAAGGCTAATGTTATTATTTATGCAGGAAAAAGCTATTGAATAATTTTAAATAGTTTGGTTTTTGATAGTAGTTATGGATAAGAGGGGAATTTCCGCAGTTGTTGCAACTGTTTTAATAATCTTAATTACTGTTGTTAGTATAACAATTGTTTGGACTTCAATTATCCCGATGATTAGACAGGGCTTGGTTTTTTCTGATTTAGATGGAAGGATTAGCGTGGTTACCTCGGAGGGTTATACTGTTTACGACGCTGAGAAGGGAGTTGCGATGGTACAGGTCAAACGAGATGTTGATGATGGAGTCATAAGAGGTATTAAAATTCTTTTTTCGATTAATGGGAACAGCTATTGGAGTTCAGTTGTTGCACCTGATTCAGGGCTGACTAAAGTTTATACTTTTAATTTAAGCGGATACGAAAAGCCCGAGTCAGTGAGTGTTGCAC
>JAYEHV010000013.1:0-5116 GCA_034716495.1 Nanobdellota archaeon | reverse complement strand
CGGTGGTTTCTGCTGTCGAGGGTGATGAGGTTTTATTGACGGTGGAAGGGACGGACTGTGAGGGAGAAGGTATTGATTTGTTTGTTATTTGGGAGGCTGATTTTATCGGGGATGATTCGGTAAATGTTAATCCAGCATCGATGAATTTCTCGGATGGGAAGGCTGTCTCGACGTGGACTGTTGAATATCAGGACGATTTTTTCGGGAATCCAGAGTATTATTTTGTTAGTTCTTTGAGTTCTGATTCGTTGGTTGAAATTGACTCGAGAGATTATTGTGATTTGCTTAAGGTTATCGAGGCTGGTAGTCAAGTAGTTGGAGGTTGTCCGAATTATGTTTGGACTGGGATTCGGTAAATAATAGTCATCTTTATAAAATATAATTACTATAAATTAACAAAGAGGATGGCAAGTAAAAAAAAGGTGACTAAAAAGGTTCTTGAGAAGGCTTCGACGCTTTTGATTGCGGGTGAGCGTGAGATTGCTTCAGATTTTGCGATGAAGGTTTATGAAAAATTTGATCAGATGATTAAGTCGGTTGTTCTTTTTGGTTCATCGGCTAAGAGGGTTTCTACTCCTGATTCCGACATCGATATTATAATTATTATTGATGATGTCGGAGTCCGATGGGATCAAGAGTTGATTGCATGGTATCGTGAGGAGCTTGGTAAGTTGATTAAGACTAATCCTTACCGAAAGTCATTGCATATCAATTCGGTAAAGTTATCGACGTGGTGGGAAGATTTGATGCGAGGAGATCCGGTGGTGATTAATGTTTTGAGGTATGGAGATGCGTTGATTGATTTCGGGGGTTTCTTTAACCCATTGAGAATTTTATTAAAAGAAGGAAAAATTCGTTCTACTCCTGAATCAATTTATACTCTTTTACAGAGAGCACCAGGACATATGACTCGTGCTAAGCAATCTATGTTGGCCGTTGTCGATGGGCTTTATTGGACGATGGTTGATTCTGCACACGCGGCGTTGATTGCGGCGAAAGTCATGCCTTCTTCTCCAGAGACTATTCCAGAAATTTTGACGGAGACGTTTGTTAAAACTAAAAAGTTAAATAGAAAATATGTGGATTATTATTCTGAGATTCACTCTGTTGCGAAAGAGATTGTTCATGGGAAGTTAACTTCGATTAAGGGGAAAGAAATTGATGATTGGTTTAGAAAAGCCGATTCTTTTTTAGGGGAGATGGCGAAGTTGGTTGATAAGCTAGTTGATGAGAATGAAGATATACCGAGAGTTTAATTTCTATTATTTTGATTTTCCTTTTTATTACTTTCCTCTTTAATTGCTCCTATTGCATATGATGCAACCTCTTGGGTAAGCCTGTTTCCCAGTTCGATATTCATATGTTCTTTGGATAATTCTTCCAATTTATTGCAATCGTCAGAAACCAAATTTGCTCTTTCTTTAGAAGTAAGTACCCTCCCATTCTTATCTTCTGTAGCCTCTATCTTAGTTTTCTTACTTGTTTCTAATTTGGATTGTTTTTCTAGTAATTCTTTCACCGGACTCTCTAAATATCTCTTTGTGTCTTTTAAAAAATTCGTTTGACCATATTTATGAATTGCTAAGATTGCGTTTTGTTGTGCTTCGCTTTGTTCAAATTTTATAAATTCCTCTGCATGTCTGGAGAGATATTTTTTCATTATTTGACTTTCGTTTTTTATTTCTTCGGCTAAATACACTTCAGGGTTCTCGTTTATTTTCCGTATTTTCTCCTTAGTATCCCCTACAATTTTTCTTGTTACATTGTATCTTGTCGCGGATTTGTCGGATATATCTTCTATAGGACAATGAGTATAAGATAAGCTTGTTCGAATTTGTTCGTTTAATTCACCGATTAAATTACCAAAATGATGACCCATATAATTCCTTAAATCTTCTCTTCCACCTTCCAAAAGTACATTTTTTTTGAAGTTTATTCTTTGAAAAGAATCATTATAAGGATTTTCTCCAGTAATCGTTTTGTATGCCTCCAAACCCTCCGTAGTTTCAAGATTCGTTGCTTTTAATTTTTCTAGGTTATCACTAGCTAATAGAATAGTCTCTGGAAAATATTTATCGTTGACTTTTATTTTTCCATCTCTTTCTACAGTTAGCTGTCCTAAAATTTGGTCAAGTGTCATAATTTATCTATGTAAGATTAGTTTATAAATATTCCTATCTGTTGTATCTTAGAAGTAGTCATATTAATTAAAGATGTCTTCTTTTGCTGGTTTGTCTTCTGGAGATTCTTTTGTTAAATCCTCGATTACTGGTTCTGGATTTTTCATCTTTTCGATTCTTTCTTGTTCTAATGTTTCTCTTTCCTGAACTTCTTCTTTGATAGATTCTTTGTTGTCTATCTGTTCTATAGGATCCTTAGTCTTTTCAATTTTAGGTTCTTCAGTTTTTCCATTTTCTAATTTTTGAACTAACTCTGAGATTTCCTTTGCTACATCTGCGTTTACGGAAATTGAATCTATTCCTTGTTTGACTAAGAATTCTACCATCTTTTTATTTGAACCTGCTTGTCCACAGATTGAAGTTTCTACTCCGCAACTTTTACATTCTCTTATGACTCGTGAGATTTGTTTAAGAACCGCCCAGTTTGTTTCGTCATAGATATCTTGAACTTCTTCGTTTCCTCTGTCTATTGCCAAGGTAAACTGCGTTAAATCGTTTGTTCCGAATGAAATAAAATCTATACCTTCCTTGCAGATATCTTTAATTAAAATTGCGGCTGCAGGTGTTTCGATCATTACTCCAAATTGGACGTTATCAATTTGCATCTCATTAAATATCTTCCTTGCTTGTTGAACTTCTTCTATAGATATTATTTGTGGAAACATTACTCCAAATTTGTGTCCTTTATCCGCTAGTTCTTTTACTGCTCCGAGCTCTGCCTTGAATATTCCTGGATGTTTTAGAGAGAATCTTATTCCGTGATCTCCGAGCATCGGGTTTCTTTCAATTTCTTTTGGTGCTCCTTCGAGATTTGAATATTCGTCGCTACGGATGTCTGATGATCTAACCCAGATAGGTTTTCCAATAAAAGTGTCTGCGATTTTGTGTAAACCTTCTTTTAGCATTGTTTGATATTCGTCGAGCTTATTTTCTTTTTCGTAAGCTAATGGGTGTTTCCCACTTGTTGTGATTAATCCTTCGAGTCGAACGAGTCCTATTCCGTAGGCTTTTGTTTTTGCTGCTCGTTCCGCAAATTTTGGTAAGTCAACTAGGACTTTAATTTTTGTTTTTGTTTCGACGATTGGCAAAACTTCAACCTTTTTGTTTTCTGCTCTACCTGCGAAAACTTTTCCATTTGAACCATCGACGGTTACTTCATCTCCATCCTTTAATTTTTCTAAGCAATCTTCTGTTCCGACTACTGCAGGGATTCCCATTTCCCGTGAGATAATTGCTGCATGCGCGGTTACTCCGCCTTCAGATGTTACTATTGCCGCAGCTTTTTCCATTGTTACAACCATATCAGGGTTTGTCATCGTCGTAACTAGAATATCTCCTAGCTTAATCTTTCCTAAATCGTCCATTGAATTGATTATTTTTACAATTCCAGAAGCAACCCCAGGGGATGCTGCTAATCCCTCTGTTAAAACTTGTCCATCCAATTCCATTTCTTCTGTTTTCTTTTCTTTTAGCGTCGTGATTGGTCGTGTTTGTAATATATATATCTCTTCGTCTTCGATTGCGAATTCTATGTCTTGAGGATTCTTATAATGATTCTCGAGCTTCATTGCGTATTCTGCAAGTTGTTTTATCTCATAAGTTTTCAAAACTCTTTGTTTAGATTTTTCTGGTGTTAGTTGGATTGTTTTTGTTTGTCCTCCCGAAGTTCTAACGATTGCTAATTTCTTGTCTGAAAGTTTTTCTTCAGTTATTTCTAAATCTTTTGTTACAGTGTATTGGTCTGGTTTAATTTTTCCGGAGACAATTCCTTCACCCTGACCGAATACTGCTTCAATTAAAATTTCTTCGTTGTTTTTTACAGGATTCTTTGAGAACATCACTCCGGATTTATTAGAGTTTATCATCTTCTGAACTACTGCGGCTATTCCGACTAAATCTTCGAAACCCTTTTTCTTTCGGTAATATAACGATCTTGCTGTGAAGATTGAAGCGAAACATCTTTTTACTTTTTCTATTAGTTCGGGGTTTCCTTTTACATTGATAAATGAATCTTGTTGTCCTGCAAAACTTGCGTCTCCTAAGTCTTCTGCCGTTGCTGAACTTCTAACTGAAACGAAAACTGGCTCTCGTGATGATTTTAAAATTGCTAATGCTCCTGGCGAACTTCCGAGTCCATCTAAGTCCACGTTGAAATGATCGTATGCCTCGAGGATTTCTGTTCTTAAAAGTTCAGGCATTTTACTTTCTATGATGATATTCCTAATTTCTTCTGCTTTTTTTGCTAAATCATCTGTGTCATCTACATCAATTTTGTTTAAGATTTCTCGGATTTGGTCTTTTATTTTTGTTTCTTTTATGAAATAGTGGAAGGCGTCGGTGGTTATAACGAATGCTTGGGGAACTGGAAATTTTGAATTGAACATTTCACCAAGATTTGCACCCTTACCGCCGGTTAGTTTTATATCTTTTTTAGAAATATTTGAAAGCCATTCGATATATTTATCACCCATTAATTTATTCGGGAGGGAGAATATATAAATGTTGTTGTATGTTTTTTGTTGTTCAGGATAGTTGTTGTGTAAGGTATATGTTTGAATATAGGATATTGTAGTATATATATTAGGCCAAAAAAAAAGGACGTTCAAATTAATGAAGAGGTCCTTTTTTAGTTTTTAATAAATTACTTATTTGCCGCTTCAATGGCTTCTGCAATCCTCTCTAAAGCACGTGTCTGCTTCACCAACTCTTTTAATTGCTTTTCTTCTGTCTGTGCCTTGCTGATTCCCGGAGCAACTACAGAACACCCACTACACATTAAACATATTACTATAATACTTATTATCTTCATTTTCACCTCCTTTTTTCTTTTGGTAATAATTAATCACTAAAAAATGATTTGTAAGATATATTTCGCTCTTTTAAAAGTCCCCTTAATTTTTTCAGGGCTTTTTGTAATATTTGTCTTATTCTTTCTC
>JAYEHV010000012.1:0-18848 GCA_034716495.1 Nanobdellota archaeon | reverse complement strand
CTCTAAGAATTGTTTCTCTTGCTTTTCAGTTATTACAGCTGGCTGGATCTGTTGTACGGGCATGGCTCTTGCTCTCCATACAAGTCCTCTTCCTCTTCCGAGACCTCGACCCATTCCTCTTCTAAATCCGGGGTTCACAAATCCTGGTGCATCGAAATCTGCACAAAATCCCATCCCCCTCCCAGTCATCGGTCCCTGTCCTGCTGGTCCTGTTCCATCTTGTCCTGGCATTTTTGTTTTACCTCGCCTTTCGGCTTTTAGTTAAATGAATAAGTATTCAATACTATTTAAACGTTTCTGTTTTGAATACTTATTCAAAACCTTTAGAACTAATCTATCCCGTATAACTTCTGGAGCCGTCGCCTAAAGCGGCTTTCGCGCTCTTGAGATATTTTGATTCTACTTGTTGGTATCTTTGTTGGTCAGACTTTGATACTGACGGAAGAACTTTTTCCATTGCTTGATCAAAATGTTTTTTTATTACTTGTTTAACTTCAATATTTTCTCGGAGTGCGAGCATCGCCGCCTCTCTTACTAACGATTCTATATCTGCTCCAGTATAACCCCTTGTTTCTTCTGCTAATTTATCGAGATTAACAGATTTGTTAAGGGGCATGTCTTTTGTATGAATTTTTAAGATCTGTAATCTTCCTTCTTTTTCTGGAACCGGAACATAGACAATTCGATCGAAACGTCCTGGACGCATTAGTGCTGGGTCGAGAATATCCGGTCTGTTTGTTGCCCCTATGACAATTACATTTGTCAAATTTTCTATTCCGTCCATTTCTGCAAGTAATTGATTAAGGACGTTTTCTGTTACCTTTGCTCCTCCGCCATACGCCTGTCCCCGTTTTCCTGCGAGAGAATCTATTTCATCAAAGAAAATTATACAAGGTGAAACTTGTCTTGCTCTCTCAAATATTTTTCGGATTCCTTCTTCAGATTTTCCGACCCACATACTTAATAAACTTGGACCTTTTACTTGAATAAAATTCGCTTCGGATTCGTTGGCGACGGCTTTTGCTAAGAGGGTTTTACCGGTTCCTGGCGGTCCATAAAGTAGGACTCCTTTTGGGGGGCTGATTCCCATTCGTGTAAAGGATGTGGGGAATTTCAAGGGCCATTCAACTGCCTCTCTTAAATCTCGTTTGACAGCCTCAATTCCACCGATATCTTCCCACTTGATATTTGGTGTTTCTACAAGGACTTCCCGCATTGCTGAAGGTCTTACAACTTTTAATGCTTCTTCAAAATCTTTTTGCGAAACTCTCAGTTCTTCTAAAACTTTTTGAGGAATTTCTTCATCTTCTTCAAGATTAAATTTCGGGAGATTTCTTCGGAGAACAATCATTGCCGCTTCTTTTGCTAATGAATTAATATCTGCTCCTACGAATCCGTGAGTCTTTGAAGCTATTTCATCAAGGTTCACTTTACTTGTTAAAGGCATCCCTCTAGTATGAATTTTTAAAATAGATAGTCTTCCGGCTCTATCTGGGACTGAGATTTCTACTTCTCGGTCGAAACGTCCTGGACGTCTTAAGGCTGGGTCAAGAGAATTCGGACGGTTTGTTGCTCCGATAACTACGACTTTTCCACGAGACTTTAATCCATCCATCATAGTCAATAATTGTGAAACGACTCTTCGCTCAACTTCTCCACCCGTCTCTTCTCGTTTCGGTGCAAGAGAATCTATTTCATCGATAAAGATAATTGAGGGTGCGTTCTTTTCTGCCTCGTCGAAAATCTCTCGGATTTTCTTTTCAGATTCTCCATAAAATTTTGACATGATTTCTGGACCATTTAATAATATGAAATGTGCTTCGGATTCGTTGGCGACGGCTTTTGCTAAGAGGGTTTTACCGGTTCCTGGCGGTCCATAAAGTAGGACTCCTTTTGGCGGTTCAATTCCTAATCGTGAGAAAATCTCTGGTCGTTTCAAGGGTAGCTCGACCATTTCTCTAACTTTCTTAACTTCTTCTTTTAGTCCTCCAATATCTTCATAAGTTATTTGAGGAATTGATTCTTCTGAAATATCCACAGCCTTAGGACTTAGTATTATTTCCGTGTTCTCGGTGATGATGCAAGGTTGATTTGGGTTTGTTGAAATAATTGCGAATCGAATTTGAGTTAATCCTCCCGGCATTCCCCCGAATCCCATTTGATTGAAAATATCTCCCATTTCCCCCCCGAATAAATCTCCAAAACCATCAGACAAAAGATCTTGTCTACGTTGAGTTCCACCCATAACGACGATATCTCCCTTTATAACCGGTTTACCTAAAAGTCCCTTCTTAAAATTTTCGGGGTCGCCTTGAACCATAATACCTTGCTGGGCAGGCGCAATGGTTATTTTCTTTGCTTCTTTTACCTTTGCATTTTTTATTTCTACTTGTTCTCCAATCCCTGTCTTAGAATTCTTTCTTGTTATACCGTCCATTCGAATAATTTCTTCGCCCATATCCGCAGGATATGCTCTGTCCACAATAGAATATGTTTCCCTTCCACCTTTTATAAAAATAATATCTCCTCTTTCAAGTTTGAGTTCTCTCATTAAATCTGCGTCAATTCTGACTACCCCTTTATATGCGTCATCTTGTAATGCTTCTACAACTCTCAGTTTGATTGTTCCGTTTGATTCTTTTTTTTCTTTTGCCATCTTGTCTGTTTATCTGAAATTTAGTGATAGTCTCCCGAAGTCTTCCATGCAGAGATTGACCATTTCGTTCAGATGTTTTTCTTGTTCGTTCATGAAATCGATGATTTCTCGAGGGATTGATACGGCGTAACTGTTTCCAATGTATCTTAGTTTTACTTGGAATTTTTTTTTCTTGAGACTTTGAAAATCCTCGTATTCTTTTAAATCTTCTGGGTGAACTATTTGATTTCTGCAATCTTCGCATTTTACTGTTCGAATACGGAAACCATTTTTTTCTATCGTCGAGGATTTCATCCTTTTTCCGCAGTTTTTGCAAAGGATAACATTATCAAATATATCTGACATGTATATACTTCAAGTATATACTTTATAAATTTTACGGATAGATAAAGTCTTATAAAGTGGATTTGGTTTTGTGTTAGATGAAAACTCTGAAGAGGTATTGGAAAAAGGTTTGGGATTTTTTGCATGAAGACAGTTGGATTTCTTTTGCTATTACTTTGCTATTAGCTTTTATAGTTATAAAATTTGTTTTTTTCTCAGGGCTTTCTTTTTTAACTGGGACGAGTTTGCCTTTAGTAATTGTGGAGAGTTGTTCTATGTATCATCACGAAGCCGGGCTTGAGAAGACATTTGAGAGTCAAGTCTATGCGGATTATGGCATAGCTTTAGAAGATAGTTCGGGCTGGGATTTTCAGAATGGGATTAATAAAGGGGATATGATTTTTGTTGTTGAAGCTAAGAATATTGAAATAGGGGATGTGATCATTTTTAATGGAGGGACTGCGAATCCGTTGATTCATCGGGTTATTAAAGTTGGAGATACCTATTCTACAAAAGGAGACAATTACAAGACAAATTCTAAGCAGTTACCTTCTGAAAAAGTTATTGAAGAAAATCAGCTTGTTGGAAAGGCGTTATTTAAGGTGCCTTTTGTTGGTTGGGCGAAGTTGATTTTCTTTGAAGGGACGCGGATTCCGAGGGACAGGGGTTTGTGTAAGTAAAGATAGTGTAGAAGCAAGGGACATATGTCACTTACTCGCACACCAGAGCCATAGTTCGATAGATTTAAATAAGCAAGAGGTAACAAATTGATAGGGTAAAATGCCCAAATTGTTCTAATAATCTTATACAGAAAGATGGAATCAAGAAATTCTCTGCTCAAATACGAAATCCAGAGATTGCAATAGTGGAGACTAAAGATCCTCAATTTTGCGATTGTTGTAATGAATATTATCTATCTACTGAAGAGGTTATTTCTACAATACTGCAAGTAAAATCTGCCAGGAGTTCTAATAAACAGAGTATTAAAAAAGGAATTTACTGTTAAGTTTTTCCTATTTACTTCTTATCCTTCTTCCCCTCAACCCTCATCAACGGAAAAGCAACACACTCCTTCCCAGGTCTATCCATCATAATCCAAAACAACCTCTCACTAAATCCAAACCCACAAGCAGGAGGCATCCCATATTTCAATGCCTCGATAAATCCGTCATCATGCTCCATCGCATCTGAATCCCCGTCGTCACCAAGCGCTCTCTGTTCCCTAAATCTCTTCTCCTGATCAATCGGGTCGTTCAACTCACTATACCCATTCCCCATCTCGCTCCCCGCCAAAATAACCTGAAACTGCTCGACCTTCCTCTGGTCGCTCTTATCCCTCTTCGCCAACGGCGCCATCTCAACAGGTTGCCCAGTCAAAAACGCAGGCCCACTAATCTGCCTCCGACAATACTTCCAAAGCGAATCAACAAGTTTCCACTTCCCAGAATTTTTATCATACTCAACTTTCAAGGAATCCAACTTATCCATAATCTCTTTCTCATCAGCATCGTAAATCCCAATCCCAGTTCTCTTCTTAATCAACTTCTCAAAATCAACCCTCTCCCACTTCTTCCCCAAATCAACTTTATGCCCCCCACTCTTAAACTTCAACGAACCCACGGTCGCCATTGCAATCTCCTTATACATCTCCTCAGCCAACTTCATCCCGTCGTTAAAATCCGCATAACCCCAATAAAATTCCATCTGCGAATAATCCTGCAAATGCTCAGCATCCATCCCCTCGTTCCTAAACTGCCGACCAATCTCGAATGTTTTCTCGTACCCTGCGACCAGCAACTTCTTCTGCCAAAGCTCCCCCATCGAAATCCTCAAATAAACATCCATGTCCAAAGCGTTATGATGTGTCACGAACGGCGTCGCTACCGCTCCGCCAGCCGAGTTCTCCAAAACAGGAGTCTCAACTTCCAAAAAATTCCTATCAATCAAAAACGTCCGAACTGAATTCCAAAACCTCTGCTTCTTAACAAAAATCTCCTTCACATCCTCATTCATAATAATATCCAAATACCTCTTCCGCAACTTCTCCTCCTCGTCCTTCAACCCCTTATGTTTATCTGGCAGAGGCAAAATCGATTTTGTCAAAATAAAAAGCTCTTGTGCCATAATAGAAATTTCTCCTGTCCGAGTTTTCACAACCTCTCCACGAACACCAACAATATCTCCACCATCAATCTTCTTAAACATCTCAACAACATCTTCAGGAACCTCTCCCTTCTGAACAACAACTTGAATCGCCCCCCGCAAATCTTGTAAACTAAAAAAAGACAACTTCCCAAAACTCCTCTTAACCATAACACGTCCCGCGACAACAACCTCCTTTCCAGATTTACTTTCAACTTTCAACTTACCAAACCTTTCCTTAACATCCGACGAATAAACCCTCTTGTCATCCAAACCAAACCGATGCGCATACGGATTAATCCCTTCCGCCCTCAGAGCTTCTATCTTCTTAATTCTCTCATCAACAATTTGCTTCTCTCTACCACCCATCTCCATAAAATTACATATCAGCCAGATTTATAAAACTATCAAAATCTCAAAATCTTAAACTTCCTAAAATCTCCAGACCACTTTCGCTCCTCTATCTGAACATCTCTAATCTGCGCGTGCTCTGGACCCTTCCGGACAAACCCCACAATTCTTTTAATAGAATCTTCCTCACCCTCGACAATAATCTCAACATCGCCATTAGCCAAATTACGAACAAACCCTCTCAACTTCAAATTATCCGCGTGTCCCTTAACAAACTGCCTAAAAAAAATCCCTTGAACAGTTCCCTTAACAATAAGTCTCGCCGCCTTTTTTACCATACCAATAAAAATAGAATAAGGTTTTTATTCTTGTCGGTCAATCTCATTATGCAAAACAGTAATAACCTGCGATGCAAACAAAACTTTTGGTCCGACCGAAACTTTATCAATTTTCTTCAAAAACTTTTTCTTATCTGAAGGAAACCCTTCGTGGTCCCCAATAATAAAAACTTCATTACATTTCAAATCAAATTCTCTCAAATCCCCTCCTTTACCATCTAACAACAGAACATTCTTCCCCTCAGCATCCAACCCCTTCACAACCTTCTCAAAACTTTTCCTCTCAATCGACGCCCCAGGAAAAATTTCCAACAAACCCTCCTTATCCGGAGACTTATACAACATCCGCTTAATCAACCCCGCAACATTCTTCTTAGAAATAGGCATTTCCTTATTCGACTCCAAAACCAAATGTCTCGGAGCACTTGGCGGACCATCAAAAATCAAATGAAACCTCACATCGTCCCGCATCTCATTAGAAATAAAAAACACCGAAATAATCACATTACAAACAATATCCATCCGCCCAGCCTTCTTTAAATCATCCTTAATCAAATTCCCTGAAGTAACTGCCGACTTAGAGTAATAAATAAATTCTCTCATAATTAGTTCAAATATAATCTGTTTAAAGAATTATCTAAATCTAACCACGAATAGTTACGTCCATCAACTCGCTTGCGTAACTCTGTCCACCATACATAACATTAATTCTATACCTAAAAGTACAAAGAGTTGAACCTTCAGGAACATCCAACAAGACCTTTCCAGAAATAAATTCTCCGGGAGCAAGACCTATATTTTCCTCTGAACGTCCGGTAGAAATCCATTCTTCTGCTTCTCGTTCACCGACGCCACACTTTTTCCTAATATCTGGATCAGATACAACAACTTCATAAGAAAATTTCTTATCCTGAATTCCAGTCAAAAGATTCTTTATACCAATTCCAAAACCTGACGCTTCCCCAGATTTAACAACAATCTCTCGCGTATTGGGATAGACTACCAATTTTTTATCTTCTCCAAACAACTTAGAAACTTGATTCATCAGTTGGTCATTTGTCATATCTACAACATTTGTTGCCCCAGAAAAAATATTCTTAACCAAAACCAATCCAAGAATCAACATCGACATAGACAACACTATAACCACAACAGTTCCAATAGATAATTCAATCGCACCCCTATTCTTCATAATAAAACCTCGTTTCCATTATTTATAAAAGTATTCATCAATCTTCGACTTCATCAAGAATAAATCTTTTCTCAAAACCACCTTTTTCTAAAGATTTCATTTCCCGAATTTTTTCAAGATTATCTTTTCCTTCAAATTTAAAATCCGCGATAGCATTAATAACTTCAAGAATGTCCCCCAATTCTTCCGAACATGGATTTTCTAAAAACTCTTCCACTTCTTCATCTAATTTCAACCTAAGTTTGTTCCAATATTCTTCCTCTCTAGCAACATGCACTTTACAATCATCTCCTTTTGATTTAATAATATCAGGAATTTTATCTCGAATAAGTTTATTATATTTCATATGGGATGAGGGGTTGGTTATTTATAAAAGTTGTTAAATCTCTTTAATGTTTTTATTTTCATTGGAAGGAAATTTTCGCCCTCAACTATTTCATATTAAGTCGAATTAAAATCACTTTTCTTTCCCACCCTAACGATAGGAGAGATAAGCCCACAGCCCTTCGGACAAATAGCTTTTGTCTTCGACAAAATAGAAAAACTTCTTTTATCCGACCACAACCAAAAACAAACGAAATTAAAATTTCACATAACCAATGATAAAAGGTTTCACTTCGTTACACGCAAATTTTTCATTGATAGGGAAGTTCCTAATCCTTCAGATAGTTTGTCGGCTTTGCCGAGGATTATTTTTTATTCATTTCTCTATAAAGAACCATAATTTCATCAGAAAGTTTTTTCATTTCTTCTTCTGAAATTGAATTCCTCTTACTTAATAATTCTTCTTGCTTTTTCCAATATTCTACAGCTTTTTCATTATGTGGAAAAAGTATTGGCTGTATTAATTGCCTTCCAGAATAAATAATTCCTATCCAAGTATGCTCAAATTTATCTAAGTCAAGCAAAGAAGAATGTAATCTAATTTCTTCTTGATGATTTATTTTATCTTTCTTTATTATTTTGCTTTTAGTAGAAATATCTACATTTATATGAGGCGGAGAATTATCATGCTTTGAATCATCTAATCTACATTGAATTGTTCTCTCAAAAACTTCTCCATTTTCAAAGATTGTCTCTTGTGTTAAACTTCCTAATTGATTGGAAATATTTTGTGTATTTTTCTTCCATCCAGTTGTAAAGTTATTCCTTAATTCAATTTTCTGAATTTGATTATTTTTTAATCTAGGAAAAATATCTTCCAAAGGAGGAAATTGAAATTTTTCTATCTCTTTATCTTTTCTTTTGATAAAAGCAAATGTTTTCGGGTCTTTCATAGAATATATAACAAAGATTTATTTAAAATTATTTCTTAGGAGCCAAGACAATTTTTCCGCTTTCAACTTTAACATCAAACTTTTTAGTTTTGGCTAAGGTTGGCAACACTTCAATTATAATCTTTGGCAAAGTTACAACATAAGTTGTATATGTATTTTTACCTTGTTTAGAAATCCTTTCTTGCAATTTTACTTCTACCATAACGCATTAATTAGTGTAGTAAACTTTAAATAGAATATATTGCATTAATTAATGTATTAAGGAAAACAGGATTAAGTTTAAATAATTAAAAGAGTAGCAAATAACAATGACAAATAAATCTAAAAATAAAAACTGGTTTAAGAAACATCCAATAATTAGTATAATTCTCGGCGTTATTGTATTAGGAGCAATAGAGGTAAATTTTATGGATTCAGAAATTATCGTTTCCGTTATTGGTTTTATTTTAGCCTTTATTCTTATTTTTGGAATTTATCTTCTTCCAGGAATTATAGCGGGATTCAAAAAAAAGAAAAATCAAACAGCTATTTTTTGTTTTAACTTTTTATTGGGTTGGACCATAATAGGCTGGATTGCAGCATTAATTTGGAGTCTTTGCGAAGATTAATTTACATCAACTAACTTCTTTTAAAAAAACAAACTAAAAAGCAACTCCCATTTTCTTTTTGCCTCAGCAGAGGTACACTAAGTGAGTGCGCCCCAACAGGGTACTCTTCAAGCAGAAAAAAGAAAACAAAAAGCGGGCTTATCCCTCTAATACATTGGTCGTCCCACCTATCAAACACAAAACTTAAAACCATCTACCCTCTCTAATTCTATGGGAAAAGAAAGAGTTGCTATTTTCATTGATGGAAGCAACCTATACCATAACCTAAAAAGATACAAAATAAAAACCAAATTTGAAGAAATAATAAAAAAGGTAGAGACTATAAGAGAAATTGTAGATATTTTTTATTATACTGCATTATTAGATAAATTAATTGATGAAAATGGATATCGGAAACATAAAAAGTTTTTAGACAAAATAAAGAAAATTCCAAACTTTAATGTTGTTCTTTGTAATTTAAGAAAAATGATTTTAGAAGGTGGTAAAGTTGATTTCGCAATAAAAGGAGATGATGTTTATTTAGCAACAGATTTAATCAAAGGTTCTTATGAAAATTTATATGATGTAGCAATAATAATTTCTGGAGATGCAGATTTTATTCCAGCCATAAAACTTGCTCAAAAAAATAGCAAAAAAGTTATCAATGCCTTCTTCCCAAAAAGCTCCTCTTACCAATTAAGAAATTGTTGTGATGGTTCAATCAATTTAAGAAAAGCATTATCATAAAAAAAGAAGTCCCAATATAGCGAACTATACGGGACAGTTATTAATATTATTAGACTTTCAACATTTAAAAATCTTATGTTTGTCAAATTTTAGAGAATTTCTTCTTTTAAAAAAACAAACTAAAAAGGAACTCCTCATTTTCTTTTTAGAAAAAGAAACAAAAAGCGGGCTTATCCCTCTAATACCTCGGTCGCAAAACACCCACCAAAAACATTATAAACTGTATTTATCTCATAATATTAACATAATCCCAGGTGATCCTCACGGGTTGCCTGATGCTTTTTATAATGAAACAAACGATTGTATTTATTGATGCAGGCTATTTATCATTTATTTCTAAATTCTTCGGAAGTGGAAAACCACTAAGACATAAAATAGAAGTTTTTGCAAAAAATCTCGCTAAAGCTAAAAATCTAAAATGTCAGAAAATTTATTTTTATACAGCACCACCATATCAAAGTCCTAAGCCCACAAAAGAAGAAAATAAACGAAAAGCAAACTATGATAAATTTATTTCAAAGCTGAAAGAAGTTGAAATAAATATAAGGGAAGGAAGATGTCAAAAAATAGATAGCACTTATCAGCAAAAAGGAGTAGACACCCTTTTAACAATTGATTTATCAAGAATTCCCAAAAAAGAAGGAATATCGGATGTAATTGTTGTAACTTCAGACACAGATTTTGTTCCAATAATAAACGATTTATCAGAGGATGGAATAAATGTAATTCTTGCATATTTTACCGATAAAAAAAGAAAATCGGGATTATCTCTTTCAAACCATTTATGGAAAGCGTGTAAAGATAAAATAAAAATTAAAAAGGAATTTTTTTACTAAAACTTCTTTTCAAAAAAGAAGGCAAAAAGGAGTCCCCCATTTTCTTTTTAGAAAAAAGAAACAAAAAGTGGGCTTATCTCTCCAATCACCGTCCAACTCCAACCTGAAAAGAAAAATCAAAACTCTGCGTCGCTTCACTCCGCACCACGCCTTGCAGGCTTTCAGAAAATCAAAGATTTTCTTCAGGTCGCTGAACAGGGCTTGAACGGAAAATCCTTGCGGGATTTTCCCAAATTTTCTCTTTCAGAAAAAACTCGCGAGATCATTACATTCCGCTCGAGCCCCCCGGGTTGTTTAACAACAATATTCAACGAAATTTCTAATCCTCCTAAAATCTCTAAGTAAAAACAAAATAGCTAAAATCTCTCTCAGCCATCCCCTGATCACCCGCCCCAGTTACGAGGTGCGCGCCAGTTTTTCTTTCAGAAAAACAGATAGTTGAAAATCTTTGATTTTCAAAATTAATAATTTCTCCTAAGAAAAGAGACTCATGTTTTTTTGAAAAAATCGATAAATTCACAAAATTAGAAATTTTATTTACCTATAAAAAGTTTTATAATAATCTTTTTGAGAAAACCCTAATTCTTTTTGAAGATAATTTACAATTTTGAAAATTGCCTTATCTCTATCATTTAGATGCTCTTTAATGTATTTATACAATCGTGAATCTAATTCTTTTATTCTTGGAAGAATATATTTGGTATGAGGTTTATAAGTTCTTTTTGTCTTAAAATATATTTCTATACAATACCAAAATAAATCGTCTTTTAGATATTCTTTTTGAATTTTTTCTATATCTCTATCAAAAGCGACCAATTTATCATATAATTTCCATCCATAATAATATATTTCTTTTTTAGATAATTTTGGGAGTTTACTTTTAAGCACCTTGTTTGCTTCTTCTTTTAATTTTTTGGATAGTTCATCTCCATAAATACAATCTGAGAAAAATATTATTTCTGCTGTAGTTCTTTTAAAAGCGTTTTCTTCTTCTTTTAATAATCTTTTAACCCATCTTAAAGGATTTATAAAAAAAGATGCTTTGACATTCCTAATTGTTTTTACTCCCTTTTTGCCACTTTTGTGGTTCTGTGTTATAATAAATATATCAATATCTGAATTTTCTGATAATTTGTTATTAAAATAAGAGCCCGTTATTAAAGCACAAACAACTTTATTTTCTTTTTTTATTTTATACAAAAATTCTTGAGATATTTTTAGATATTTTTGTTTTAAATTATCCATTTAGTATTTCACCTATTCTCTTTGTAGTTAAGGGGAAAATAGGGGTTATAGACTTTATCATTTTGAGATATTCTTTTATATCCTCTTTAGCAGTTTTTTCCCCTCTTTCTATTTTTTTGCTTAATTCATAAATTCTGTTTCTAAAAATTTCTATAGCCTCAGAAACTTGAATTGTTTCAATCATTTTTTCTATTTCTTCATTCCCTTCTTGATTATCTTGTTGGGTTTCATAATGTTTTACAAAATGTTTCGCTAAATTGCAAGTTCTATAAATCATCTTTTTACCTTTTATTAAAGTATCTGGATTTACTTCCATATCTTCTAAGGAGTTTGTCGGTAGAAGTGCGCAATACCTTAAAACATCTGAATCAATAACCGGATTTCCTATACTTTTTTTAATCTCTTCAATTTTCATATTTTCTAATCCTCCCGCCAGATTTAATAGCCCATGAGCACATAAATTGCGTGCAAATGGTTCATCAAAAAGTGCACTCCAAATTACAAAAGGGATAAATGTGCCTCTTGGAAAGGTTCTACATCCATCAATACAATAATCTACCAGTTCTTCTGAAAATAATACAGGACTGACTGCTAAATCAAATATAGGATTTATACTTTCAAGATTATTAGGAATGGATGTCGCATGCCTTCTTCTTTTAGAAATAGGATAGAGTCCGGTTAGAGTTTTTGTCAAATCTAACATCCTTTTTCTTAAATGTTGAGGATTATATCTTACAGATTCTAAGTGTTTCCTCATCTGTGTTTGAGTATATGCTCTTGATAAATCTATGAAATATTCTCCATCCCGTTCTAAAATAAATCCTTTTTTTAGCAATTGCATGAAATGTTTTTGGGAATTTTGTCGGGATATTGTATCTGTATCTCTATAAGGGGTGTATGATTTCTCAATACCAAAATAAGATAATTCCCTCCCCATACTTTGTTCTAATATTCCTATTTGTTTTTCTAATTCACCCCTGTCTAAATGATTTACTCTTTTTCCTTGATGATTCCAAGAAGGGTAAAAATATTGTATTTTTTCTCCCTTAGATTGCATATGCATAGCTATTACATCATTCCATACAACATTTACTCCATGTCCAAAAACTAAGTTTTGTTTTGAGCTTATTATAGCAGGCGAGTAAAACTTCATAAAAATTCATTAATTAGAGATTTTATAAATTCTTTTATTTAGTTATTTAGTAAATATTAAAAACCACCAATCACTATTAACGATATGGTTATGCCTATATTAAAATCCTATTATGGGGAAATATTTTTTGAGTTTTTAACTCATAAGGATAAACGTGACACCCTGATCTTCTTAGCTGGCTTTCCAGGTTCTAACCAAAAAGATGAAATGATGTACTTTTTTTATGAAAAAGGATTCAATGTATTTTTCCCCAGATTTAAGGGAACTTTTCAAAGCAAAGGAAAATTTCTAGAAACTAATCCTGTTGAGGATTTATTATTTTTTATCAAAGAGCTAAAAAAAGGACAGGCAAAAAATCTTTGGGATATGAGTAATGTGAATTTTAAAATTGGAAAAATTGATGTAGTCGGAGATAGTTTTAGCGGAGCAATTGCTTGTGGATTAGTTGCTTGTTCTGGGGATATTTCTAAGATTATTTTGGCTTCTCCTGTATTAGATTATAAAAAACATAATATTAATGGAGACGAACAAGATTTAGATGCTTTAACTTTGTTTGTTAAGAGAGCATATAAGAACTTATATAGATATTCTTTTAATTCCTTACAGAAACAAATAAACAAGTTCAAAGAAATTTCTCCTGATTTTTATTTAAAATTGTTGAATAAACAAATCTTATTGTTTCATGACCCAAATGATAGAGCAGTTTCAATGAAACATAGTAAAATCCTCTTTGGAAATATGGGAACTTGTAAAATAATTAAAACAAATGTGGGGCATGGGTTTCGTAGGGTGTTTGATGAATATTCTAATTTGGTTTTTGATTTTCTGAAAGATTAACAATAAACTTTTACAATCTTTAAAGTAAAAAAGTGAGTCTCTTTTCTCACCACCTAAAATCTTCTTTCTTAGAAAGAAAGAAGCAAAGAAGGGTGCGCACCTCGTAACTGGGGCGGGTGGTCGGGGGATGGCTGAGAGAGATTTTAGAATATTATAACAGAGAATTAGAAACTTGCTTCATTTCACTTAGCATCACACCTTGCGGGATTTTCCCAAATTTTCTCTTTCAGAAAAAACTCCCAAGATTATTACATTCCACCCGAGCCCCTCGGGTTGTTTAACAACAATGTTCAATTTTATGGGACGAGAGGGAATCGAACCCTCGACACCACGGTCTTCAGCCGTGTGCTCTCCCACTGAGCTACCGTCCCATAACAATATTGAACCCTTTAAGTTTTTAAGTTTAATGAAATGAAGATTCCCGGGAATCGAACCCTCGACACCGAACGATTTGCTCGAATTTTGTCCAAACGAAAAACAAAATTGACAAAATTTTAGAGTGAATTGTGAGCAGGTCTTCAGCCGTGTGCTCTCCCACTGAGCTACCGTTATGGTCTTGAAAATCATTTACACTTTCAAAATTCCCATGGAACTCAGGGTGTCCTGAGACATCCTGCTATTAATTTGAAAGAAGTGCTTTTAAGCTTTTTTGTTTATTATTCGAGAATCCTACCTCCTCAAAATTTTATTGGAAATAATTTCCTATATTTTTCTAGATGATTCAGTCTGTATCCTCTCGTTTTATAGGTTTCTAAAAAATTGTTATACCTGAGTATTATCCCTATTTATAATCATAGCTGTTTTATCTTTTTAAATTTGTTGATGATAAAACAAGGAGTGGGACATAGGCCACGTTCTGTCAAACCTCGTGTTATCTTGTACCTAACCGAACGGTTTGTGCTAACATCTGACTAAGCCTGGTAAACCAGTTGCATCAATTAGGGTGCTCGTTCCATCGTAAATTAATACGCTCGTCTCTATACCAGAGCCACGCCTCGCGACGCCCGACTTTCGTCGGTAATTCCTTACGGCCTAATTAAAGGGATGCGCGGACCTTCCTCAGTTTCCTAGAAATCATTAACATTTCTTTTGCCTTTTAGACAAGGATACCGAAAGTTAGCTGTCCCACTCATAACAGCAAGCTGTTACATTTTTCAGAGAAGATAGAGGTTTATAAGTTTTATTACCTCCTCAAAATTTCTCAAGGGAAACTTATAAAAACAAACGAACCATTTTTAATTAATGGAACTTTCAACAATAACAGGATTTTTTGTGAAAATATTAGAGAACAATACCAACTCCGATTACACGAGGGCACTGCTAATATTCTTCGCATTATTCATTGCATTCAAATTTTTCAGTTCATCAGTTATATCGATATTTAAAAAAATAAAAGAAAAAACCAAAAATAATATAGACGATTTTATTATAGATTTTCTCGACGGACTACACTGGCCTTTTTACATATATCTCGCAGTTTATTTCTCAGCAAGAACATTAAGTCTACCTGAAGAATTCAACCAATCCCTAAATATTTTCCTACTAATTTTTGTAATCTTCTATATAGCAAAAGGACTAATCAATGTTTCAAATAATCTCCTTGACAAATACGGTGAAAAAAGAAAAGCAAAAGGCAAATCCTCAAAAGAATCGATGATAGGAGTTTTGAAATTGATTTCAACAGGAACTATATGGGTTGTAGCTTCTCTGATGGTACTTTCAAATTTAGGAATAGAGATAACGCCTCTAATCGCAGGACTCGGTATAGGGGGATTAGCTATAGGTTTAGCGCTTCAAAGTATCTTAGGCGACCTTTTTTCTGCATTTACAATTTATTTTGACAAACCTTTCGAAGAAGGAGACTTTATCATTATCGGAGAAGATATGGGGACTATAAAACATATAGGAATAAAATCTACACGAATTCAAGCACTAGGAGGTCAAGAGCTCGTGGTTTCAAATAGCGAATTAACCTCGACAAGAGTGAACAATTATAAAAAGATGAACACTCGAAGAGTAGTATTCAGTTTCGGATTAGAATATAAAACTCCCGTTGCTAAACTAAGAAAAATAAAAAAACTCGTAGAAAATATAATCAACAAAGAAAAACGTTCAACCTTGGACAGAGTTCATTTCAAAGGATTCGCAGATTCAAACCTAACCTTCGAAGTAGTTTATTATGTTGATACTAATGATTATAATGTTTACATGGATGTTCAGGAAAGGATAAACCTTGAGATAAAAGGGTTGATTGAAAAAGAAGGTGTTAATTTCGCATTTCCATCGAGAACCATCTACACAAAGAAAGGATAAACTAATTCTTTTATCTAATTAAAAATTTAAAAAGTCCTCTTGGCGTTCCTTAATCATGCAAGACCTAAAAAATTTACTTAATTTTAGTCTAATAAATATTGACAAACCAAGCGGACCTACTTCTTACTCAATTTCAGAATTTATCCGAAGAGAATTGGGCTTGAAAAAAACATCTCATATGGGAACTCTCGATCCAAAAGTAACAGGAGTCCTACCAATCACATTAGGACGAGCTTGTAAACTTGCAGGCTACTTTATCAAACACGACAAAAGTTATGCCGGAATTCTACACACGCATAAAGAACAAAATATAAAAAAATTGCAAGGTCTAATCGACAAATATTTTTCAGGAAAGATTTTGCAAATACCCCCGCACAGGTCGGCAGTAAAACGTGCGAAACGAAAAAGAGAGATTTATAGTTGGAGGTTGTTGGAAGCATCAGAAGATGGGAGAGATTTTTTGTTTGAATGTAAAGTTGAGGGCGGGACTTATATTCGGAAGTTGTGCTCGGATTTAGGTGAGATGGTTGGGGGAGCACATATGGGGGAGTTGCGTCGGACTATGGCAGGGATTTTTAGCGAGGAGAAGATTTATGATTTAGATGAATTTGAGAGTGCGGTTGATGAGTGGAAAAGAAGGGATGATGAGAAATTGAGGGGAATGCTTGTCTCAGCGGAGGATGCTATTAAGGAAGTTTTGCCTGTTGTTCAAGTAGAGAAGCGGGCTATTAAATCGTTGTGGATGGGGAAGCCGTTGTTTAAGGGAGATGTTGTTGGAGTTCATAGTTTTAAAGATGGGGAGATTTTTGCGGCTTTTTGTGGGAAGAGGTTTATAGGAGTTTACAAGAGGAGTAACAAGGTGCCGAGTAAAATTCGGACGACTAAAGAGGTTTTCGGGCGGAGCGAGTTTGTTTGTAACTAATATATGTTTTGAAAGATAGATTTATTTTTAAGTAGGGTTTTCTTGTTTTTAGAATGGAAAAGAATAAAGATGAGCAAATGGGGGGATTGATTAATCAAGATGACTTTTTGATAGAGGCTAAAGAATTTTTTGAGATGAATCGGAAGCAAATCGGAAAAGTTGCAAAAGCTGGAGAGAAGATTGTACATATCGATTTTGATGATTTTTCGGCTCATTCACCCATACTTGCAGAGCAGTTAATTGAGAGACCTGAGGAGACGGTTCAGTTATTGGAGGTTGCGTTGGAAGAACTCGAATGGGCACCGAGCGATTCGCGGGCGAGATTTATAAGTATTTCTCCTACGCAGGAAATCTTTATTAGAAATATTCGGGCGAAGCATTTGGGGAAGATGATTAGTATCGATGGGATTGTTCGGCAGGCGTCGGAAGTTCGACCACAAGTTACGAATGCGAAGTTCGAGTGTCCGAGTTGCGGGACGATTATTTCTGTTTTGCAAATTGATAAGAAGTTTAAAGAGCCGAGTCGATGTTCGTGTGGTCGTCGAGGAGGGTTTAAGGAAATTAATAAGGACATGGTGGATGCACAAGTTTTAACTATTGAGGAGGCGTCGGATAATTTGAAAGGTGGGGAGCAACCTAAACGGATGGTAATTTTTTTGAAAGAGGATTTGGTTGATCCGAGAATGGAGGTTCGGACAACTCCTGGTAGCCGTATAAGAATTATCGGAGTTTTGAAGGAAATCGCGATTTCGTCTTCGTCGGGGGCAAGGCTTACCCGGTTTGATCTGGCCGTTGAGGCGAATAATATTATTCCGTTAGAGGAGAGTTTTGAAGACATTGATATTAATGATGAGGATGAGCGAGCAATTAGAGAGATAGCCGCGGATCAGGATTTGATGAGCAAGATGGCTGAGAGTATTGCTCCTTCGATTTGGGGGCATCAAGAGGTTAAGAAAGCTCTCGCGTTGCAGTTGTTTGGGGGAGTCAAGAAGCAGAGAAGTGACGATACTCCGATGAGGGGGGACGTTCATGTTTTGTTGGTTGGTGATCCGGGTGTTGCGAAATCGGTTATGTTGAGTTTTATCTCGAGTGTTGCTCCGAAGGCCCGGTATGTTTCTGGGAAGTCAGCGACGGGTGTTGGGCTTACAGCGGCGGTTGTTAAGGACGAGTTTTTGAAAGGTTGGAGTTTGGAAGCTGGAGCGATGGTTCTTGCTAATAAGGGTTTGGTTTGTATTGACGAGTTTGATAAGATGAATGAGGAGGATAGGTCGACGATGCATGAGGCGATGGAACAGCAATCTGTAACAATTTCCAAAGCTACGGTTCAGGCGACGCTTAGGGCTCAAACTTCTGTTCTTGCGGCGGCGAATCCTAAGTTTGGGAGGTTTGATCCTACGCAATCGATTCCTAAGCAGGTGAATTTACCTCCGAGTCTTCTTTCGCGTTTTGATGCAATTTTTATTATGAGGGATATTCCGAGTAAGGATAGGGACGAGGCGATTGCGACGCATGTTCTTCAAGAGCATAAGCAAGATGTGAGGCATGGTATGATTGATAAGGGGCTTCTTAAGAAGTATATTTCTTATACGAAACAAAAGTATAATCCTATTCTGACTGATGAGGCGATTAAGGAGATGAAGAAGTTTTATGTTGGGTTGCGTAATCAGCCTCAAATTGGGAATTCTCCGAATAAGCCGATTCCGATTGGTGCGAGGCAGTTAGAGGCCTTAGTCCGTTTGGCGGAGGCGCACGCTCGGATGAAGTTGAATAAGAAAGTTACCGTCGAGGATGCACGGATTGCTATTGATTTGGTTAAGGGTTATCTTATGCAGGTCGGTTATGATGAGGAGACGAAGACGATTGATATTGATAGGATTAGTGGGAATTCTGCTTCGTCTCGGAATAAGGTTTCTATGGTTCGTGAAACG
>JAYEHV010000011.1:0-19067 GCA_034716495.1 Nanobdellota archaeon | reverse complement strand
GGCATCTTTTTCACAAGTCAACCCTTCAACCTCAGACTTAACAGCAAACGCCTTTCCCTCTTTCATCCCAAAAGAATTCGAACAAGTAGAAGCACAAGCCCCACAACCGATACATTTTTCTTTATCTACAATTATCTTATGTGCCATAAAACTTTGTTCCAATAAAGTTTATAAACTTATTCTATCTTAACCAAATATGATATTCTGGATAACGCTAGGAATAACCTTGGTCATAGTAATAGTATTTTTTAGTTACTACAATAACTTCGTCCGATTATCTCATCAAATTGATAACTCGCTTGCACAGATAAGTGTTCAACTCAAAAAACGTTCAGACCTAATTCCTAACCTATTATCCTCAGTAAAAGGTTATATGAAACACGAAAAAGGAATAATCAAAGAAATAACTGATGCAAGAAAGGCACTCGTCAAAGCTTCAGGAGTAGAAGACAAGATGAAAGCAGGTAATCAATTACAATCGGCACTTAAATCAATTTTCGCAATCGCAGAAGGATATCCAGACTTAAAAGCAAACACAAATTTCTTACAACTACAACAAGAACTATCTGCTATCGAGGACAAAGTTGCATACGCAAGACAATACTATAACGACGGAATAATGTCCTACAATGTCATGACAAATATGGTTCCAGGAAAATGGTTCGCATCTCTTTACGGTTTCAAAAAGAAAGAATACTTGAAAATTCCCGAAGCAGCAAAAGTGGTTCCTAAAGTTGAATTCTAAATATCCAGATAATCTTAAAAACCCTTCGACCATTTAACAATTATGAACCGACTTTCATTTCACGAAGAAATAAGAAAAAACAAACTTAACTCAATCTTCCTAATTACAATAGTATTAGCAGTTCTTCTAGCCCTAATCTACACAATAGGATTCGTCCTCGGCGGAGACTACTTTTTCTTCATAATAATCTTCGGAACAATCTTCTCACTAATCTATGTCGTCGGTGGCTACTACAAATCCGCAGATTTAGCAATAGCTTCTGTTAACGCAAAAAAAGCTACTGACACAGAATACAGACAATACAACAACATCGTCGAAGGACTCTGCCTTGCCTCAGGACTTCCAAAACCAAAACTCTACATAATGAAAAACTCGCAAATAAACGCATTCGCCTCAGGACGAGACCCACAACACGCAGTCGTCTGTGTAACAACCGGCGCCTTAGAAAAACTAACAAAACAAGAACTCGAAGGAGTACTCTCACACGAACTCTCTCACATCGCAAACTACGACATCCGATTCATGACACTAACCGCTGTTCTCGTTGGGATGATCGCAATAATTTCTCAAATTTTCCTAAGAAGTTTATTTTGGAGTTCAATAATGGGCGGAAGAAACAGCAGGAATAACAACAATGTAATCTTCATGATCATCGGAATCGCACTCGCAATCCTAGCTCCGATAATCGTCGCACTAGTTCAATTAGCAATTTCAAGAAAAAGAGAATATGCCGCCGACTCTTCAGCAGTCAAGTTCATGCGAACACCTACTGGATTAATCGGAGCCCTTAAAAAAATCCAACACAATGCCCCTATGAAAGTCTCAGGAGCTGTATCACCTTTATTCTTAGCAAAACCAACAAAAGAAAAAGAATGGTTCATGACTCATCCGCCGTTGGGAAAAAGAATTGCGAGATTGGAGAGAATGTAGGAAGTTTTATAAACTATAGAAATTCTATAGAATCATGATAACAACAATTCAACTTAGTGAACAAACGAAAAATTCCCTTAACGAAATAAAATTAGAGAGAGAAACATACGAGTCCCTAATTATAAGAATGATGCAACTATTAGAAATTAAAAAAAGACAGCAAGAAGAATTATTAATTGAAGGTTATAAGGAGATGGCTGAAGAATCATTAAAAATTGCAAAAGAATTTGAAGTTATAGAAGAAGACTTTGATTGGAGGGGGTAACATGATTATTGAAAGAGGAGATATTTTTTTAACAAACTTGGAACCTATAAAAGGAAACGAACAAGGAGGAACAAGACCATGTTTAATTATTCAAAACAATCAAGGAAATTTATACAGTCCACTAACAATCCTTGCTCCGATCACTTCAAAAATATTCATTAGAGAATATCCGACAAATGTTTTTATTTCAAAAAAAGAATCAAAGTTAAAAAAAGATTCCACAGTTTTATTAAATCAAATAAGAACGATTGATAAACGAAGACTTATGAAAAAAATCGGAAGTTTAGATATTTTTACGATAGGTAAGGTTGATATTGCGCTTAGGATTAGTTTAGGGATTGAATAGTAAGGTGAGATGAATTCTTGGATTTCAGAATTACCAATCAGAATAATCATTAAGTTTTTGCATAACTTGTAGCAAGCAATTTACCTCCCTTTTTTATTTCTTCACAGAACCTTGTGTAATGGAAAAATTTCCGCTGTTTCATAATCTAACAAGATAATATATATATTAAGTTTTGTCCATCCCCTCACTTATCCCCAAACTTCAAAAAATCATAAGCACTTTTTGCCGCCAAAGCGCCATCCGCAGCAGCAGTTACAACTTGCTTAAAAGAATTATTCGTTCCATCCCCTGCCGCAAACAAACCCTCAACAGAAGTCCTCCCTTCCTTATCAACCTTAATATAACCATTCTCTAATTCAACTTCGAGTTCCTCAAAAATCCTAGTCACAGGAACCGAACCAACCT
This sequence comes from Nanobdellota archaeon, assembly GCA_034716495.1. GTDB lineage: Archaea > Nanobdellota > Nanobdellia > Pacearchaeales > GW2011-AR1 > JAGVXH01. The sequence continues at coordinate 16,376 of JAYEHV010000011.1, read as the reverse complement.
CAATAAAAACTCCATCAACATCAAGCACACTTTCCCCATTCTCAATTTCCAACTTCAAACCGCTAACCTTCATATCACCAATAATCTCCACAGGTTTAGAATCATAAATAATTTCAATATTTTCAATAGCCTCAATCTTTTCTAAACTAATGGGCTCACACCTCATTTTATCTTTCCGATAACTAATATAGACTTTCTTACAAATCCCTGAAAGATAAATTGCCGCCTTCGCTGCCGAATCAGAACCCCCAACGACGACTACAGTTTTATTCCTAAAAAAATTACCGTCACAAGTCGCACAATACGAAACGCCCTTCCCCAGAAATTCATCTTCCCCAGAAATTCCTAACTTCCGACGCTCCGAACCAAGCCCACTTACAACCGAACGACCAACAAACACCTTATCATCCACGCTAATCTTAAATCCCTCTTCAACTCTCTCCAACTTATCTATATGTCCGACTTCAAACTCTGCCCCAAAACTCTTTGCCTGCTCTTCAAACTTTTTCATCAAGTCAATTCCCGAACCCTTAAACCCTGGATAATTCTCAATCTCCCAAGAAAAATTTGCAGTCCCCCCAATATCTTTTCCAACAACTAAAGTTTTCAAGCCATAACGCCCCCCATAAATAGCCGCAGCCATCCCTGAAGGACCCGCCCCCAAAATTAACAAATCATAAACTTCTGCCATACCAACCAAAAACATATTGGCTTTTTATATTTATGTTAACATTACCAACAAGATGATAATATAAAAGACAAAACTTATTAATCATAAATTATACAAAAATTGTATGGTAGACATCATTACTGAAACAATAAATAGAATAAGATTATCTGACAATGATTTAATATTGCTACATAACATAATATTCTTCAGAAAATGGACAAAGAAAATTTAGATTCTGAGGAAAAGAAATTCTATGAAATATTATCCGGTAGAGTGGAAGGAAGACTAAAACTTAAAATAAAAAATCCAGATCTGTAATCCTAATTTTATTCTAAACAATTTAGCCAAGCCTTATTTTGCCTAATAACATTTAAATAACTCAATTCCTAATCTAACCTATGAACTCCGAAGAGAAACTTGAACTAATAAAAAGAAACTCCGCAGAAGTCTTAAGAGAAGAAAAATTGAAATCCTCTCTAGGAAAAAAACAACCAATAGTCTATTGTGGCTACGAACCTTCCGGAGATTTACACATAGGCCACTATGTAACTATTCTAAAACTAAAGGATTTCGAAGACGCAGGATTCAAGGTTAAAATATTACTAGCAGATTGGCACGCATTATTAAATAAAAAAGGTGATTGGACTTTCATCAAAGAACAAGTAGAAAATTGGAAAAAGGCTTTCAAAAAAATTGGTTTAAAAAATCCCGAAGTCATCGTCGGAACTAGTTTTCAAAAAAAGTCAGAATATATCGAAGACGTTTTTTCACTCGCCGCAAACTCTACCTTAAATAGAGGAATTAGATCAATGCAAGCTGTAGCAAGAGACATAGATCATGCAAAAGTATCTCAAATAATCTACCCCTTCATGCAGGTTGCAGATATGAAAGCATTAAAAGTCGACGCAGTAGTCTCAGGAACAGAACAGCGAAAAATCCACATGATTGCCGTCGAAAGCTTAAAAGATATAAACTATGAAGTCCCCTCATTCGTCCACACATTGTTAATCCCCTCGCTAAAAGGTGCCGACTCCGGAAAAATGTCCTCCTCCGACAAAGGAAGCTTAATCTCCGTCAAGGATAACTCTGATGAAATTAAGAAAAAAATCTCTAAAGCCTACTGTCCAGAAGGAAAAGAAAATCCAGTTTTAAATATAACAAAAATTTTAATCTTCCCAATATTTAAAAAATTAGAAATCTCTCGTCCTGAAAAATTCGGAGGAGATAAAATCTATAATTCCTACAAAGATTTAGAAAAAGATTTTTTAGATAAAAAACTTCATCCAATGGATTTAAAAAAAGTTATCGGAGAAAAATTATCTGAAATGTTTGAGAAAATTAGATAGTCTCCGAAAACTATATAAACTTCTAACTCTTGCTTAGACTATGCAAACGCAAAGAGGAGCGTATACCCTGAATTCTTGTACCCTCTTAGTGCGAGCTCATCCTGTCTTTATTAAGTTCTTATAATCTCGCGACATAAACTTTTCAAATGAAAAAGAAAGTATATGTCGCTATAGAGACATACAACAAAAAGAAAATAGCATACCCCAACCCGGCTAAAGATTATATCTGTGAGGGTGTTCACGAAGATTGTTTATCCTGTGGAAAAAACATTGAACATCCTCTTTGTCCTGACTGTATCGCAGAAGGTTTCAAACAATGGATTAAACAATTTCCACAAGATGAAGTAAAGATTCTAACAAGATTAAATAAATTTCTAAAAGCACATAGATACCTCGACGGTAAATCTAAGAGATGTGTGACATGCGGAGAGAACAACACTTACCTCTGTCCTTACTGTTTCACAGAATACCTTCACAAAATAATCAAAGAAGCCGGCTTAGGTGTTCGAGCAATGTCAGAATTTCTATTCATTTTCAATTTTGACTTCGACCACAACGGCTATTCAAAAGAATTAGAGATCTATGGAGGATACTAAAACTTAAAACCATTACACTCCTAGAGATTTAATGAAAAAGGCACTAGTCCTATACTCTGGAGGATTGGACTCCCGTCTAGCCGTGCTTCTTCTCAAAGAACAAGGTTTCAAAGTCGAAACAATTCATTTTACACTTCCATTCGGATGTGGCTGTTGCAATCTCAATTGTAACTTCAAATTTACACAACTCAAGAATATAAAAATGGAAATCATCGATATTACTAAAGAACCCTATCTATCTGAATACCTCCAACTTTTGAAAAAACCAAAACACGGAACTGGCGCAGGAATTAATCCTTGTAAGGATTGTAAAATCTTCATGTTCAAAAAAGCAAAAGAATACGCAGACAAAAACAAAATTCAAGTCATCGCCACGGGAGAAGTCGCTGGGCAACGTCCAATGTCTCAGACTTCTAAAGCAATGAAAACCATCGAAGAAGAAATTGGATTTGAAATAAGAAGACCCTTAATCGAAGCAGGCATAAGTGGACGTTCAAGAAAAAAACAAATGGAACTAGCAAAAAAATTTGAGATAACATACCCAAGTCCGGGAGGGGGATGTTTCCTCTGCGAAAAAGAGCCAAAAAAAAGATTAAAGACACTACTAAAAAAAGATTTAATCAACGAAAAAACTCTTCCCTTAACTATGATCGGAAGACACTTCTTCATAGACGGAATCTGGTTCGTAGTTGCAAGAGATGAAACTGAATCAAAACTAATAACAAAATTCGAAACATCCACAAAAGATGCAAAAGGCAAACCTTCTATCTACTATAATAAGAAAAGAGGAAAACAAAAAGCATTAGAACTCCAAAAAGCTTATTCAACAAATTCTTCAAAAAAAGAAAGAGATAAATTTGAAAAGGTGAAACTATGAGCGATATCGTCTGGCAATTCACAAATCAGAGAAAATTATCAAAAAAAGAATTCATAGATTATTTCGAAAGAAAAGTTTTCAGAACAATTCGTAAACACCAAATGCTTGCCCACACTAAAATAATCACATTAAAAAAATCATCCGACTTAAACACAAAAGTCCTCAAAACAATTCTAGAAAAAAAATTCCAAGTAAAATTTACCCCTAAACCAAAGTTTTCATCCGACAATCTTTCCCAATTAGCAGAAGACATATTTAAAGAGATCCTCAAAGGAAAATTCCTAAGAGAAAAAATAAACAATAAACCCCTTCAATTTCTCTCCGACAAAGAAGTAGAACTATATGCAAAATTAAAAAACATTAAAGGATCAAAAAGAAAAAAGAATGAAAAAATTCAAACCCTCTTCGAAAAATTCCTAAAGAAAAACCAAGACCTAGAACTCAATATAGTCAAAGCATTCAATCAATTGAATTAATAATCTTCTTCAGTCCCCTAAAATCCTTAATGATATAATCTGGTTTCTCTTTTTTTATCGTCTTCAAATCAGACCACGAACATTTATTATGAATCGCAATTGCAACACATCCAGCCTCTCGAGCATACTCAACATCAGAAAACCTATCACCAATATAGACAGCCTCTGAAGGCTTAATCTTAAATTTCTTAAATAATTTCTCTAAAAGTTTATCTTTACTAGAAAACTTCTCTGCTCCGTAAACTTTTTTAAACAAACCCTTCAGTTCCAACTTCTTAATTGAAGCTTTAATAAAAGAAGTCTCAGAATTAGAGATAACAATCAAAGGATATTCTTTTTTCAATTCCCGCAAGGGCTTGACAGAAACACACAATTTAATCCCTCCATCCAACGCAGCCTCAGTAAAATATCTATAAAACTTACTACGCACCGCATTCAAATGCTTTAAATTCAATCCAAGCCCCTTGAAAATTTCTCCCATTTTCTGCCCCATCAAACTAGGCAACTTACCTTTATCGAACTCATATCCAAACCCATCTAATGTCCTCACGATAGATTTATACGCGATTCCATGCGCATCAGAGACCGTTCCATCAAAATCAAAGAATATTATCTTAATCATTTTTCGTCTCCGCAATTGAACAAATGATTTTATGAAACCTTTTAAATGTTACTTTAATCATTTCATCACCATAAATTACAATCATAAAGAATCTTTATAAAACTAATCTTAAAATTCAATCCATCCTCTTCAATAAATTTTTCAACTTCGCAGTATTGGCTTCCCTATCAACTATTTCTGAAACTTCATAGATTTGGTTCTTTCCAATTTCCTTCCCCTTAATAACCTTCAACTCCCTTAACATTTTTTTCCGAACACTTTCCGAAACCAATAATTTCCCTAAATCAGAATCAGCTATTCTCTTAGCAAGCGAAACTGTATTTCCAATACCTGTATATTTTAGTTTACTTCCAACCTTAGAAGCAATCAACTCACCAACATTTACCCCGAGATTAAACTCAATTTTATCCTTAAATTTTTTATTATGATCCTTCAAACTTCGCAAAATCTTAAAACCAGCCTTAGACGCGAGAACCTCATTCTTATAGGTCTTAGTAACCAATGGAGAGAATATAATAAAGGCATGATCATCTCTCCAATCAACAACCCCCTTCAACTCATTAACTGCCCCCATAGCCTTAATTAAAGTATCTCTTGCACTAGAACCAAGAGTTGCATAATTCTTGATACTCAACGCAACAACAACTGACGGATACTTCTCACCTTTCAAAACCAACGACGACTCAGCAATTCCAATATCACTCTTCGTTAAATCAACTATCTTTTTATCTTTATTATTATAATTCTGAGTACTTTGCACTTTAGGAGACCTATTTGTTAAATTTAAACTAGATGAAATATGCGACATCATATTAAATGGAACTTTCGAAACAACAGGGGATTTTACAGAACCGATACCTTTGTTGTCATCAACATTAATCATCTTACTAGCTTTACTATCTTTCAACGTCTTTGTCTTCTTAGAATTCATAAATAAAGCGATCCCTGTAACTCCAAGAACAATAATCAAAAAAATCCATATAAAAGAATATGCTTTGAAAATTCCACCTTCTTCAAAATCTTTAACTGAAATTGCATTACCATTCAATAAAACCTGGCGATTAATAGAACTCTTCCCATCACTAACAATAACCTCGTGCTCTCCTTGCGGAGCCTTAAGACTAAACTTTCTAATCTCTCCCACATCCATTTTTAAATTCAACTCGCTATTCTCTTCGTCAATCTGAACACTAACACTTTCATTACATTCCCAATTTCCAACACAAGTAATCTCTAACACACTTTCATTAATATTAAACTCCATTCTCGAGGACTTAATCATTTCAAACTCCCTTTCCTCGCCAATTCCATCAAACATTGCAATCACCTTCCAGGGTCCTGCAGTAGCATTAATAGGAAATTCAAAAGTACTAAAATCTCCCGTAGAAATCAAAACCTCAATTTCCTCATTCTCAGGAGAAATAATCTTAACAGAAACGGTTCCAAGAATTTCTTTTCCTGATTGATCAAAGACTTCAGCACCAACAGTAAAGTTCTCCCCTGGAATTGCCTCAACATCAGACAAACTCATAATCATTGAAGAAGCAACCTGATTAATGCTAAACGATGTAGTTGCAAAACCTTCATTCAAAACACCATCCAATCCAACATCATAAACACGAATACCAAGAGAATAAATTCCTGCTTCAGTTGTTTCGGGCATTAAAAACGATTCACTAACAAAACCATCTTCAACTGCCTTACTAAAAGATGTTGCATTAGTTACCTCCACAAAACCATCCAATAAATCACCATTCGCTTTAATTGCATCAATCTTAACTAAAATTCCCTCGTCAGGATTATAACTCGTCTTATCAACAGAAGCAGAAACAAAAACGTCATTACTTATTGTAAAAACTTTCGTCGAAGCTGTCTGATCCCCTAGTGAAAAAATTATCTGACACCCTCCAAGAATCTCTGTTAAATTAGAAATCTCTAAATCCTTACTAACTAACCACTTAGACATAGAATAAGAATGATCCTCATCCTTAGAAAAATCACTCGCAGGCCACCTAACTAAATTTACAGTCTTATTTCCACAAACCAAATTAATATTAAGATTCCCAATTTCAGCACCCCTCAATCCATCAGCATTAATATAAATTTTATCACCTAAATTATATATTTCCTCAGACTCGGACAAAGAAATATCGGCTAGGACAAAAGAACTCATTAAAATAAACATTAAAATAAAAAAATACCTTATCTTCTCCATACTCACAACACACATTTTAACTATTTAAACATTATGAACAAATTTATAAGTCTCATTAAACTAATTTCATAATGGGAAAAACAAAAGTAAACCCTTATAATGTAGATGGAATAGTAGATTACAACAAACTCATCTCGGAATTCGGAATTAAGCCAATCGACAAAAAGCTCCTCAAAAGAATCAAAGCAATAGCTGGAGAAATTCATCCATACTTAAAACGAGAAATCTTCTTTGCCCACAGAGATTTAGAAAAAATCCTCGACGCTTATGAAAAAAGAGAAAAATTTTTTCTATATACTGGTGTTGCCCCAAGCGGTCCGATTCATTTAGGCCACTATTCAATTTGGGGTTTTACAAAATGGTTACAAGACAAATTCAACGTTGAACTATGGTTTCAGTTTACTGATGACGAGAAATTTTTACATAAAAACATGACTTATGAAGAAATCCAAAAATGGACAAAAAACAATATGCAAGATGTAATTGCAGTGGGCTTTAATCCGGAAAAAACACATTTCTTAATCAATACCCAACACGCAGGAATCATTTACCCCGAAGCAATCAAAGTTGCTAAAAAAATAACCTTCTCCACAATAAAAGCAGCATTCGGCTTCACAGATTCAGAAAATATCGGAAGCATTTTCTACACTGCAATGCAAACAGTTCCCTGCTTTCTCCCCAACATCTTAAATAACGAAAACAAATATTGCTTGATTCCAATGGGTGTCGACCAAGACCCTCACTTCAGAATATCGAGAGATGTTGTAGAAAAACTCGGACATAAAAAACCTTCAATTATCCACGCTAAGTTTATGTCTCCATTAACCGGAACTGCAGGAAAATCAAGCAGTTCAAAATCAGACAAAACAATCTTAATGACTGACGATGCTAAAACTGTTAGAAAAAAAATCAATAAATATGCATTTAGTGGAGGAAAAGATACCCTCGAGGAGCACCGAAAAAAAGGGGGGAATGTAGAAATCGATGTAGCTTGCCAATGGTTAAAATACTTTGAAGAGGATGATAAAAAACTTGCAGAAATTTATAACAAATATTCCAAGGGAGAATTACTTTCTGGAGAAGTCAAAACTATTCTAATAGATAAAATAAATAATGTCCTATCTGAGCATCAAAAGAGAAGACTAAATGCAAATAAACAAATAGATAGGTTTATCTTTAAAAGTTAATCCCTTCGCTCTACAGAAACAGCTACATCTTCTCCAAACCATCTGGGAGACTTAATTTTAACATCGTATTCTTTTCCAATTTCAAGTCCTTTTGGATCCCCTACAACAGTCAAATCAGGAGTCCCATATCTACGTTCCAAGAGTTTATCATCAAAAACTAATATATTTGAACCTTCTTCTTTATTTACATGATAGCCTTGATAAACTAAATTTCCTCTCTCAATTAGACTTCCCTGACTATTAAGGTACGCTCCTCCAACTAACCCTGCAAAGATACCCGCTCCCGCAATAATTTTTGTAAGCTTTTTCATAAATAATCTAATAAATAATCCTTTATAAATCTTTCTATTTGTTACTATCTGACTGTGACAACAAAGGACTAACTTCAATCCCCTTAGAACTTATACTCATCCCAACCGCCTTCCTAATATGTTTCGTTCTCCTCATTTTAGCAATCCGAACGGCCCTATCACTTACACCAGTAATTCCCGATTCATAGAACACACTAACCGAATCAGAAAGAAACCTCAAAATATCTGTCTTCGTCCAATCCCCGTTGCTAACTCCGTTAATCCAACCCTCTTCCAAACTTTCATCAACAAAAACTGTAGTCACCTTCAACCGCTTCATCAACGACGACAAATCAAAAATCGTCTGCCGAATCTTCCCCTTATCATTCAAATTCAAAGCTAAAACCGAAATCGGATCAAAACAAATTCTCTTAATATTATTATGTGCAATTACTCCGGTCAACTCAGATTTCAAATTTTCAACGGACGTTTGTGGAGCAAATCGCATAAACTTAATTTTTCCTTCTCCACTTAACTTAGAAAAATCCCAACCATAAGTCATAGCATCATTCAACGTATCAACGATATCAGGTTCAAAAGAACAATAAAGTCCATTCTCACCAAATTGTACTGCTCCATTCCAAAGAAATTGTAAAAGAAATGTGCTCTTCCCAGAACCAGGTCCACCAACGATTAAATTGTCAGAATTTCTTACAAACCCTCCCTGACAAAGATTATCAAAACCTTCAATACCCGTCGGACACCTATTAACTACCTCTCCCATTTTTATTTCAATATAACTTAGCAATTAAAGCTCCTCGAACTTACCTCGCTATAAAAAACACGGCACAAATCTTTATAAATTCTTTCGTTTTAACCAAGATATGAAAACTCTAAACCTACACTGCGATTATATCAAATTTAAAGCATTAAAAAAAGCATTAAAATCGATTGAAGAAATCGCACCAAATCAAAATCTCGAAGGAGAATCAAAAGACTGTCTAGTAGTATTAATAGCAATAGAAAAAAGAGATTCAAATAAAACACTAATAAAATTAATCGAAGACATCGAAAAAATCTCAACAAATGTCAAAACCAAAAACATAGTTTTATACCCCTACGCTCATTTATCCACTAATCTGGGAAAACCCGAAACTGCAATAAAACTTTTGAATGAAACAGCAAAGCGACTAAATAAATTCAATGTCCTCCAAGCCCCTTTTGGTTACTACAAAACATTTGAATTAAAAGTGAAAGGTCATCCACTATCCGAACTTTCTCGTGAGTTTATGATTGAAGGAAACGAAAAAGTTGAAGAAGAACTAACAAATAAAGAACGAAGTCGATTACTCCACCAACTTCAAAAATCAAAACTAGATACTTCAAAAATCAGAGAAAACGACCATAGAATTATCGGAAGAAAAATGGATTTATGGAGTTTCAACAGTTCAGCTCCGGGAATGGTTTTCTGGCACGCAAAAGGTCTCCATCTAAAAAACAAATTAATAGGGTATTGGAGAGAACTTCACAGAACAAAGGGATATTCTGAAATTTCAACACCCTTAATCCTCGACAAAAAACTTTGGGAGATATCTGGACATTGGTCAAAATTTAAAGAGAATATGTTTAAAACGGAATATGAAAATAGAGAATTCGCAATTAAACCAATGAACTGTCCTGGAGGAATGCTCGTATACAAAACCTCTCCAAAATCTTACAGAGACTTACCGTTAAGAATTGGTGAGCTTGGCGAGGTTCATAGAAAAGAACTCTCAGGTGTATTGGGAGGACTAATGAGAGTAATACAATTCACCCAAGATGATGCCCATATTTTTTGTACAGAAAAAACATTAAAAAACGAAATAGAAAGAATTATCGAAATTATAATAAAATTATTTTCAACATTCAATATCAAAATAGACCACATAGAATTATCTACTCGTCCAAAGAAAAAAATCGGCTCTGAAAAAATTTGGAATTTGGCAGAAACAACACTCGAAGAAGTTCTAAAAAATAGAAAAATGAAATATATAATTAACGAAGGAGACGGGGCATTTTACGGACCTAAAATAGATTTCCATATCAAAGACTCCCTAAAAAGAACATGGCAATGTTCTACAATCCAATTAGACATGGCATTACCTGAAAGATTCGAACTCGAATATACCGACGAGAAAGGAAATATTAAAAGACCAATCATGCTCCACAGAGTAGTCTATGGTTCCCTTGAAAGATTCCTAGGAATTTATACCGAACATATAGATGGAAAATTCCCCTTATGGCTCTCTCCAAATCAAATAAAAATTGTGACTCTAAATGACAATGTTAAAAATTACGCTAATGAAGTTTATCAAAAACTTTTCGACGTCGGATTTGAAGTTGAAATCAATGATAAAAACGAATCGATAGGAAAGAAAGTAAGAGAATCTCAAATTCAAAGATTTAATTATATAGTCACTATTGGTGAAAAAGAAAAAGTTGAAAATAAGATAGCGGTCAGAGGAAGAGACTCACCAAAAATTACAATCTTAGAATTAGATAAATTAATCTCAAAACTCAAAGAAGAGATAAATTCAAAGAAAAACTTATAAACTATTCTTGCAAATTATCCCTATGAAATGGGTGAAAGTTATTTTATTTTTCCAAGCCATCGTCACCCTTCTTATAAGTATTGCATTCTTCACACAAATTTTATCTTTAGACGAAGCAAAAATCTCCGAATTAAAAATTGAAATAAGTCAAGGTCATCTATTCTGGGACGACGACGCTCCAAAGGTAATGGTTGATATTAAGCAAAGATATGTCCTAGCTGCATACGCTCTCCTTGTAATTGGAATTTTTGAATTATTGATTATATCAAGACTTCTCAGTTAAAACTTTAAAGCCTCTTAAACTAATTCTTAAATGAAAATTTCAGAGCTAATAAAAGAACTAGAAGAAACAGAAACCTACAAAAAATTTAAAGAAAAAAGTCCTCAAGCATTTTTCGCAGCAGGTTTTTTTATCATAAATACGAAAACAAAAACCGAAGAAATACAACTTGATTTCTTTCTTCCAGAACAAAAGAGGGCCTGCCCCAACCAATCTAAATCGCAAATCAGTGAGGGTAAGATAGCAGCCTTTGAATATCCATTCAAAGAACCAAAAATCTTCGACGAAAAGATAAGACCTATGCAACCCCAAACAACTGAAATAAAAATAGATTTAGAAAATCTAGAACCTGTTTGCAAAAAAATTATCAAAAAAAATAACTCATCGATTATTCCAACAAAAATAATCGCAATCCTAAAAGATAATCAATGGAACCTAACCGGTATGGATAACATGTTAGGAATAGTTCGAATAAAACTCGACGCTATGACTGGAGAACAAATAGAATTCAGCAAAGGCTCGTTGATGGATTTTATGGGAATTAGAAAGAAATAGATTTCCGAACAATCAAACTAATATTCCTATCCTCCTCAGAACTAACAATTTCAAAACCAGCCTCCCTGACTTCCCTCTCAATTTCTTTTTTATCATAAATATAAGTATACCTTTTTTTAACACCTGCAGAAATCCACGGGATAAAAGTCTCTTTCGGTTTATGCTTCAGCCTCGGAGAATTCCTAGACCACACCATAATTAACGCTTCAACGCCCGGCTTCAAAACTCGATACAACTCCCCAATCATCTTCTTCCTCGCTTTCTCCGTCGGAACACAATGAAGAACCGCTATACAAATCCCGCTATCAAAAAGATTATCCTTAGCAAGAATTTCATTAGAACTCGAATGAAGAATTTTAATTTTCAACCCAAGATTACTAGCCTTCTTTTTTGCAAACCCCAACATCTTCTTAGAAAAATCGACCGCATAAACTTTCGAATTCTTCGGAAAAGAAGAAAAATTCCTCCCACTCCCACAACCCCAATCAAGAATGTCCCCCTTCTTCTCTCTTAAAAACTTTTCAACTTCGAAACTAGGCTTATTCTTATATTTATTCCACACAGGTGCAATAGTATCCCAAACTTTCTCTTGTTCCATAAATTTAAAAACATAAAGTAGTTTATATAGATAATTAAAATAATTTCCAACTAAACTATCTTTATCAACCCGCTATTTTCAAACCGCCTCAGTGCAGGTTCTAAGACTTTCTTCTCAATACTCAATAAAGACCCCAATTCTCCCAAATTTTTCCCATCATAAGAACGAAGAATCCTGAGTAATCTAAAATGAGATTCATCCATCGTAGCACACTTCCCTGGAGAAAGATAAACAGTCTTTTGATTATTATCTTCTGTTCTAAATCTATAATTTGTTTGAGGAATTTGAATACTTTTCCCACTAATTTCCTCCAATTTAACTTCAGGAGTTAACCCCCTTTCCTCAACCTTTGCCATACAATAAGGATGGTTCCCATTAAGCTCTCCCGTAACCGCTTCTGCCGCAACCCTACATCCTCCTCCGCAATCAGCTTCATAACCACAACCAATACAATCCTTAGGAGTTAATGAACCGTCTCGCCATTTGACCATTCTTTTCATAGCCTCTTCTACTGAAACTTCAAGAATATTCCCATAAACTTCACTCGAGTGGGAACAAGGTCTAATATCTCCATTTGAAGATACTGTGAAAGTTTCTCTTCCTCCCCCACATTTTCGTCTTAAAAGATAACGGTACTCTTGCAGAGATTTACTAACTGAGCATGGAAGTAAGGGGTTTACAGAATCTACCTTAACCTCAAAATCCCTCTCAAATCTCAATAAAGTTTCCAACCCACTTCTAAAATTAACTAGAGAGACTCCCAAATTATATGGTTTTCCAGGACTTGGAACGAGAGGTGTTACACAAAATGATTGCAATGAATCTCCTAGAATTTTCTTAGCAAATTTTCCTGTTTCATAAACCTGATATTTATTCAAATCAGTTAAAACCATATTGATTGATGTAGGTATTTTTAAATTACGGGCTAATTTTAAACCTCCAACGACTCTTTGAAAAGAATGCCTTACCTGGCTTATTTGTTCATAAGTTTAGGATCATAAGACATCAGAGAAACCAAGATATTTGTTAGCCCAAATTTTTTTAACCCCTCAAGGATTTGTTTATCCGCCAAGGTCATATTACTATTCAATGAAAACGATACATGTTCTCGTTCAAAAACTGATGCAACATCTAGCAGTTTATCTTTCCTAAGTAAAGGTTCTCCTCCAGTAATTACTCCATGAAACACACCCGATTCTACAACCTTTTGTGCAATCTCTTTAATATTTAAATCATCTCTCAAAGGTTTTTCCCTAAAAGAATTATAACAATAAAAACATCTATGATTGCAATTTTCTGTTATCTCCAGTTGGAAATTGGTTGGCATTAGCATAGCAACCTACAAGAAAATCCATTTAAAAAAACTTATATTCCTTACTTACTCGAAATTTTCATAAACCAAATCAAAATCGTATATCGACCTAAACAAATCAGAAAACTCTTTTTTCGATTCCATTTTCCTCGATTGTCTTAATAACTCTAACAATTTCTCATTACCATGTTTTTCAACTAAAAATTCTACCGCAAATCCAGATTCCAGATAAAGCCCCTTGCCAGATTTTTCATAAAAGTTTATAAATTTCTCATACTTAATTGGTTTTTCTTTAAATTTATTTTGACCAGATAAAAAAACGGAAATTCCTTCAGAAAGCCAAAGAGGTCTTATAGAACCCTTAGCAATAATATTTGAAAAGCAATGTGCAAGTTCATGTTTTATCAATGCCTTGTAAATCTTCCTTGAATATCTATGAGAACTTTCCTCTTCATAATTTTCTTCGTTCAAAATATAAATATTCCGCCCATTAACCCATGCACCCCACCAATCCTCAGTTTTTTTTCCCATAAGAAGGTTTATAGTTTCTCTATCAGGAACAATAGTAATTGTCGGACGACAATGTTTCCAATTTAATCTAAAAAATGAATCTAAATCATCCATAGCTTCTTCAAAAAATTCGTCAATCCAAGAATTATCTATTTTTCTTATTTCTAACACCATTATTTGACCAAGAGATTAAACTATATAAATCTTTAAATACTTTACTCAGATAAATAATTTATAGTAGAAATACTAGAAGAACTTACAAAAGAGGCACTAAATCTAGAAATTGTTTTACTAAGGGATAATACTCTGCTAGAAGGATTTTTCGAGGGTGGACAATATTCTTGTGAAGAAGGTGGCTGTGATTACATTTCACCTAGTTGCGAGTCTACAGGTTGTTATTCTTAGTAAACATGAACCACCTGTTAGTAGAACAGAGACTCATTAACGAAATTTTCAACAAACCCCCAAAATATCTTGGACCTACTCTCGGAAGAAATAGTCCTAAGGAGAATTGTAGGAATAAACATTTTATTTATAAAGTTGGCTCTAGAAAAATTGTTTTAAAAAGATTTATTTTTCCAGAGAATGCTTTAAGGGAAGGTAAGGCTTATGATATTTTTGGAGAAGGATTAATTAAAGTTCCTAAAAAATATTATTCTGATGAGTCTGTCTTAATCACAGATTTGTTGGAATCTGAAAAACCAAATATCAAAAGGGCTGTTAATGATTGGGGAATAGTTCATTCAAAAACTATAGGAACCAAAGTTGATATAGATTTTTATTATCCCCTTAAAACAACATTAGAAGATTTGAATAAAAATAGGAATTTATTTAATCATCCAGATAAAATTAGAACTAGGCTTTCAAAAAAACCAAATAGAAAATTAATATCTTTAACTCATGGAGATTTATATCAAGCTAACATCCTAACTACTAAAGGGGCTAATTATTACATCGATTTTGAAACTTTCGGAAAAAGTCATCCGGCAAGAGATTTGTCCTTGTTGTTATTCAACTTTTCGGAGAGTTCCCAAAATATTTTAAGAGACTATCTCAGTGTAATAGATTTTAAATATGATGGGCTTGAAGAAGATATAAAACTATTCTGGGCTGAGAGACTTGTTAGAATAATAATCAGATTGAAAAAGATTATCACCTTCCTGAAAGTTTTAGAAATTTTTACTCTAATCAAGCAAGAAAACAGTTAGCTAAACAGTTCGAAATAGAATGAGTTTATCCCAAATATTCTCTTGTTCCATAAAACAATCACACATTTAAACTTTAAATCACTTCCCATTTCATGAAACCTAAACCCTCCACTCCTAGTTCTAAGTTCTCAGCTCTAAGTTCTCAGCTCCAAACACCCAAACCTCTACGCAAACCAACAAAAACAATCTCGGGCGTAGCCCCCCTAGCTGTAATGCTTCCTCCACGAAAATGTAATCACGGAACATGTCTCTACTGCCCATCCCTAAACGCTCCACAATCTTACACCCCTGAATCTCCCGCCGTTCTCCGAGCGAAACAATGCAACTACGACCCCATCAAACAAATCAAAGCCAGACTAAAATCCTTCAAAGCAATGGGACACCCAACCGACAAGATAGAGTTAATCATCATGGGTGGAACATTTCTATCTTACCCTGAAAAATTCCAATTCAACTTTATAAAAAAATGTTACGATGCACTAAACAACAGAAACTCCAGAAATCTAGATGAAGCAAAAAAGATAAATGAAAAAACAAAACACCGATGCACAGCACTTTGCATAGAAACAAGACCCGACATCTGCACAGACCACCACATTCAAAACATGCTAGAATGGGGAACAACACGAGTCGAACTTGGAGTTCAGGCTATCGACGATAAAATCTATAAAAAAGTAAATAGATGTCATACAGTCCAAGATGTAATTGACGCAACAACTAGACTAAAAAAAACAGGTTTCAAAATAGGATACCACCTAATGCCTGGAATCCCCGGCTCAAATCCAAAAAAAGATATCAAGATGTTTAAAAAAATATTTTCTTCAAAAGATTTCAAACCAGACCAAATCAAAATCTATCCTTGTCAAGTTCTGAAAGGGGCGGGGATTGAAAATTTATACTATGGTGGAGAATACACACCTTACACAAAATCTCAAGCCACAGAGTTAATAATCCAAATGTTGAAACTAACTCCTCGATACTGCCGAGTTATGAGAATTATGCGAGAAATCCCTCCAAGCTATCTCATTGCAGGAATTAGAAAC
>JAYEHV010000010.1:0-5388 GCA_034716495.1 Nanobdellota archaeon | reverse complement strand
CCGAGCACTCCCCCTGTGACATTCATCTACAATTATTAAATCAAAAAATTCTTTTGAAAATTGTTTATAAATATTTTTTTCTTCTTCGTTCCCAGTTATTCCTTGATAAAGAGACATATAAACTTCATAAGATTTGTCGGCTTTTCTATTCTTAACTTTAGTCATAACCTTCTTCAAGGGTTTCAAATCTTTGTTCATCGGGTCATCTACTAAAATATTTCTATCTGCAAGATACAAAACTCTTGGGTTATGTCCTTTTGGTTTCCATTGATTTCTTAATCTCCAAATTGTCTGAAAAGCAGTATAAGTTTTTCCTGTTCCCGTTGCCATAACCAAAAGAATTTTCTTTTTTCCTTTAGCAATTGATTCAATTATTCTATTAATCGCAATTCTTTGATAATATCTTGGCTCTTTCCAATCAGTTTCAAAATAATAATCTGTTGTGATTAAATCTTCAATCTTTTCTGTAATCCCATTATATTCTTTGTATTTTTCCCATAACTCTTTTGGAGTTGGAAATTTATTTAAAGAAAATTCTTTATTTTCTCCAGATTTTAAATCTTGTAAAACAAATCCATCCCCATTAGAACTAAAAGCAAATGGTAGGTCTAAGATTTTTGCATAATCAACTGCTTGTTGTAAACCATCACCTATTGAGTGCTTATTGTCCTTTGCTTCTACAACTGCAATCGGGATATTATTTTTATAATAAAGAATATAATCTGCTTTCTTTGGAATTCCTCTTTTTGTAATTTTTCCATAAATGTAAACTCTTCCCGCAGTAAAATATTTCTCTTCACGAATCTGTTTATTTCTATCCCAACCAGATTTTTCAATAGCAGGAAGTATAAACTTCGTTCTAATATCTGCTTCTGTTAGTTGCTTTTTATCCATGTATTTAAGAGAAAAGAGGTATTTATATGATTTTTGAATTCTCAGCCCAACTCCAAAATTCTCCGTTCCCGATGATCACACTATCCAAAACCTTGATTCCAATTTCCTCTCCCATTTTACTTAGTTTTTCGTTTATCTCTAAATCTTCCTGACTTGGTGCCGGATTTCCACTTGGATGATTATGAACTAAAATTATTTTACTGGATGCGTTTCGGATTGCTGGTCGAAAAATTTCTCTTGGATGGATTATTGAAGCGTCTAAAATTCCTTTACTTATCAAATGTTCTTTTATAATATTATTTTGTGTATTTAACATTAAGATATAAAAATATTCTTCTTTCTTGTCTTTTAATTTTTGGTGGAATAAATCAAAAACGTCTTTGGCACAGCTGATTTTCTTTATTGATTTTTCCGATTGAGCTTGTCTTTTTACTATTTCAGCTATTGATAAAATTTGCATCGCTTTCGCGGGGCCAATTCCTTTTATTTGCTGGAGTTCTTTTAGCGAACACTCAAATAGTTTATCTAGTCCGTATTCGCTGATTAATCTGTTCGACATATCAACAACATTTTCACCTGAGAATCCTGTTCTCAACAAAATTGCAAAAAGCTCGGCGTCACTTAAAAATTCCGGTCCGTGTTTTAGAAATTTTTCTCTTGGACGAGAATCAGGAAGAAGCTCTTTTATTTTCATAAATTCTGCAATCAAAAACAAATTATAAAGTTATTTATGTGCGAACCAAAACTCCAACTTCTCTTTTTCTTTTTTATGTAATTTTACAAAACCAAATCTTTCAAATTGGATGACAGTTCCAACTTTTAGTTTTGATAATCCTTCTTCACCCAATCCTTTTTTGACAGAACCGTCAGGCATTATTGCTTCAACTTTAATATTATAAGGAGTATGTGGAAGCCAGTGAATGAATTTAGTTTTCATATTGTTGTCAGGTTCTTCAGAGAGAAAAGAATAGTCTCGAGGTTTTAGTCCTATCTTATCTGATTTGAAATTTAGAAGATGCATTAATCTGTAGTTTCCATCTTGCATGAGTTCTGCATCTTGTTCTGAGATTAAGAATTCTTGTGTTGTTCGATAAGTTCTGCACCCCATTTTTCCATTTGGGTGGAGAGGAAGTTTGGCTATTAGTTCGGGGCAGCCTTTAATTGTAATTTTCGTCGGATTTTCTACGAAGAAATATCGTAAAGAGTTTTCAATGAGTTTTTTATTTAATGTATACAAAACCTCGACAGGGATAGTTATATTTGTTTTTTTGACGCCGGTGTTTAGTATGAATTGTCGGATTGCTTCAGGTTTGATTCCTCTGTCTCGTAGAGATTGTATCGACCAAGTTCTTGGGTCATTCCAACCCGCGTATTTTTTTGATTTGACTTCTTGTGCACTTTTTGATTTTGAAATTTTGACTCCTTCGATTGCAAAATGTCCGTTGTAGATAACTTCTGGATGTTTCCATTTGAAAATATCCCAGATGAATTTTTCTACTCTTGTTTCTATTGCTAGTTCCATTCCTCTTAGGATATGTGTTATTCCGAGGATGTGGTCGTCGATTGCCCAAGAGAAATCTAGTAATGGGTATACTCTATATTTGTTTTTTAGTTTTGCATGAGGTCTGTCAGAGATTCTGAACATTATTCTATCACGGAATGCCGGGTCTGGGTCTTGCATATTGGTTTTTAGTCTGACGCACATTGAACCTTCTTTTGCCTTGAACATTTCTTTCCATTTCTTTATATGGATTTCTGAGGGAAGTTTTCGGCAAGAACATGCGATGCCCTTGACTTTTAAATCGTGCATAATTTCCTTGTCACAATCACAAAGATACATATAGCCTTTTTTGATTAGTTCTTCTGCATAAGCGTAGTATTTTTCGATTCTGTCGGATTTGTAAATTACTTTTTTGTCATAGCTAACATTGAGCCATTTTGCTCCTTCTTCGATTAGTTTGTAAGCTTCGAGTTGAATTGGTTTTGCTTCCGAGCCGATTGTGTCGTCCATAACTAAGATTAATTTGCCTTCGTACATTTTTACATATTCGTCGTTGAGAATCATTGTTCGTGCGTTTCCAATGTGAAGCGGCCCTGATGGGAATGGAGCAAACCGCATTACAACCTTTCCTTTTTCGGAGTTTGATAATTCTGGTAAGCCTTCTCTGATTACCCGTTTGCTTGTTTTAAACTCGGATTTAGAAAGTCGTTCTTTTTGATTTTCTAAAGAAAGGGCATTTACTTCTTGAAGAACTTTTTGGATTACAGGTAGAGTATCTTTTACTTCTGATTTTTCTAGTCCTTCTGCAAAGAGGCCTGATAGGACTGCACCTTGATTTGCCTGGCCTTGATACTTAATTGCATTTTCGAGAGCATGGGCTTCAATCACTTCTTTCGATATTTCTGTCATATTTATTAGAAGGTATTAAGAGTTTTAAATATATTGGATATTGTATATTAATTGTTTTAATGGCTACCAACCCCTAGCACCGACATTAGAATTATTCGATTGATTGACGTCGAGTTTTTTTTCTAGAAGTTCAGTTCGTTGTTCTAGTTTGTAAATTTTGTTGTCAAGTTCTGTGATTTTTGCGTCGACTTCTCTTTTGTTATAGCCGTCGGATTCCGTGCTGAATGTTTCGGTTGTCGAAGGTGTTGAAGGGGTATTTCCCATAAAGCTGAAGAAGTCTGATTTTGAGGATGGAGAGGATTCTGTTGGTTGTGTTGAGGCTGGTTTGGATGTTGCTCCGAGTTCGACGAATCCGCTCGAGTCTGTTGGCATAATCGTGTTTTGTTTTGGAATTCGGACGACTCCTCGTCTTTGAAGCTCCCGAACGTCAATCATTCTTTTCTTCTTTCTGAAAATCATAATCTTAACAAGGGGGAGGTTTATTTAAGTGTTGCTAAACTTTATATATTCGTGATTCTATAAATGGTTATGGGAGATATAAGGGAAGTGATTGAGAAAACTGTTCTTAAGAAATGGAATAAGCCGGTTTCTTCTTACAAAATAACTTTCGATTCGCAACAGGCGCAGTTGGAGCCGATTTATTATTGGTTGTTGGATTTTATTCAGGATATGGGTTGGAATATGGAAAAATTGATTGATAATTTTACGGCTAGTCCTGGGTCTGGGCAGTTTTCGGAGATTAGTATGAAGGCGACGAAGATGCAGGAGGAGGGAATGAAGATTCTCGGGGGGTTGAATCAAGTTGTTAAGTCTGTCTTGAATTTGATTTATGATTTGAAGGAGTTTGAGATGAGGTTAGCACATTATGATGATGCCGGGGCAAATGATAAATTAGGGAAGGAGGCTGGGATGTTGGCGTTGAAACAAGTTTGGTTGGACAATGTTGAT
Organism: Nanobdellota archaeon; assembly: GCA_034716495.1. GTDB lineage: Archaea > Nanobdellota > Nanobdellia > Pacearchaeales > GW2011-AR1 > JAGVXH01. The sequence continues at coordinate 1,136 of JAYEHV010000010.1, read as the reverse complement.
TTGAAAAGGGGGCGGGGTTCAATTCATCAGATGGCTGCAGAAATGGGTTTCACGACGATAAGAGAGGTTTTTATGATGGCGAATTCAGTTGAAGATTTGGAAAAAATGAATAAGGATGAGGAAGGGGGCTTGATTAATGACCAGGTTATGAGAATTTTGAAACCGAGGATGAGTGAGTTTTTGAAATGGATTAATTATTCGGAGAAAGAGTTGCGTAAGAGATTTAATATCGAGAAGAATTATTTGAAGTCACAGGTTGAGACTATTAAATTATATTCGGCTTGGATGAAACCTTATTTGAAGTCGGCGGAGGATTTGAGACAGAAGGGCTTTGATAAGAATGCAGCGTTGGTTAATGCGTTTTCCACGTCGATGTTTGAGTTGCAATTGTTTGGAAAGAAGTCAGTGGGTGTTCCGGGAAAGTTTAAAGGGTACAATTTGAAGAGGAGTTATAATCAGTGTATTGTGATTGGATTGAAGTATCGGGGGCATGTTTCTCAGAGGATGACGCAGAAAGGGGATTATGGTTTTGCGATGGGTGGAAGGATTGATATGACTTTTGATGCTTATTCTTTGAATGATGAAGAGTTAGGTTTAGTTAGGAAGGAGTTGGATAATGAGGATGTTACGGATAGTCTGGCTTTTTCAGCGGATGTTGCCGGAGGTGCACTAGATGAATTGAGAGAGGATTTGGATTATTTTTTGAAGGGTGATGATGAGAAGAGAAAAATTGAGAAAAAAAAGATTGAAAAGAACGAGGATATTAATCCGTTTGCGGCGTTGTTTGGTTTGTTTAGTAGTGGGGAGAAAGTGAAGAAAGCGGAGGGGAAAATTGAGAGTGTGAAGGATATTAAAAAGGATAATTTTGTCGAGCAGACTGTTCGGGCAGAGGCTGCCAGTGCGGCAGGGTCTACATTGTATACTATTTATGATATTTACAAAAAAGCGCATGGAATGGCTTCTGCTCCAAGTGAAGGTTTTGATAAGGTTGAAGAAGGTATGGATAAAGAGCCTCGTGTGAATTTTAAAGATGTGTTTAAGGGGCAGAGCGGAAGTTAATTAAAGTTTATTCTTGTTTTTTAGATATGGTTAAGAAGAAGTCTGATAAGGATGAAGAAGAGATTGAGGAAGTTTCT
>JAYEHV010000009.1:0-19833 GCA_034716495.1 Nanobdellota archaeon | reverse complement strand
ACTTACTGGAATAGAATATTTAAAGAACTAAAATATTGCCAATACAAATTTTTAAAAACTGATAAAAAGATATATTTGTATGAAAAAAGTTTTGATTTTTGGTGGAAGTGGATTTTTAGGAAAAGATTTGGCAGAGTTCTTAGCGAAAACAGGGGTTCAAATTACAGTTTTTGATAAACGATTACCAATGTATAATTTTTTAGAGGATATAAAATTTATATCGGGCGATATTTTAGATACTTATAAGGTAAATAAAGTTCTGAATGGTTTTGACATTGTTTATAATTTAGCCGGAATATCAGATATTGAAAGATGTACAAATGATCCTCTTTCTGCTGTAAGCGTAAATATATTAGGGAATACAATAATCTTAGATGCTTGTGTAAAAAATAATGTTAAAAAATTTATTTTCGCAAGCAGTCTTTATGCTCAAGGTAATTCTGGCGGAGTTTACAAATCTACAAAAAAAGCATGCGAATCTTTGATTAAAGATTATAATAAATATTATAATTTAGATTACACAATCTTGCAATATGGAACTATCTATGGACATGGTTCGCCAAATACAAATAGTATATATAGGTATCTTGAACAGGCTATGAAACAAAAAGAGATAAATTATCCGGGAACTGGTTCTGAAACAAGAGAATATTTACATGTTAAGGACGCGTCAAAATTAGGTGCTAAAGCGATTGACGAAAAATATAATGGTCAAACTTTAATAATATCTGGAAATAATCCTATAAAAGTTAAGAGTTTATTTGAGATGATAAGCGATATATTAAGCGAAATAAAAATAAATTATAATGTTGCAGTATCAAAAGCTAAAAGAGAATCTCATTATAAAATAACTCCATATTCTTATGTAAATGAGATTCCAATAAAATTGATGAGTGACTCATATATAGATTTTGGAAGAGGTTTAATAGAAGTTTTGGAATATATAGAGTCAAAGCCTATAGAGTCAAAGAAAAAACCTAAATTAACCTCTAAAGAATATTGTTTTTCAGATGAAGAAAAAAATTTAGGAATAGACTTTGATGGAGTTATCCATAAGAATTCAAAAGGGTTTTTCGATGGAACAATTTATGATGATCCTGTTGAAGGTGTTGAAGAGGCCTTGAAAAACTTATCTAGAGATTATGATATTGTGATTTACAGTACAAAGGCAAAGATAGACAGACCTTTGATTAACGGTAAAACAGGTATAGAATTAATTTGGGAATGGTTAAAAAAACATAATTTTGAGAAATATGTTTCCGAAGTAACCAGTGAGAAACCTCGAGCAACTTATTATATTGATGATCGTGCAATTAGATTCAAAAACTGGGAAGAGACTCTTACTCAAATAAGGAAGAGCTCTTAAATTAATCCGACTTTTCCAATTAAATACTCCAACCCAATCAAACTCCTCTAAACTTCTTTTTCTGAATACTTGAAAATAAATTATAAGTCTATAAAGTCAAAAATCTTTTATTATTTAATGCACCTATTTTTCTTTTTTAAGAGAGATTAAATCTTTTGTTTTTTTTTCTAAATTTATTGGAGAATTTATATTTACTTTTTTTATCCAGATATCATCTCTTAAGCTATCTTGTTTTTATTTAACCAGATAAACACCTAAAAATCCCTTCTTTAATTTTAATTTGAGGATTATACCCTAAAGATATTATTTTTGAGATATCTACCTTTACTCTTTGAGGTTGTTCCGTTTCAGGAGATTCAAATTTAATTTTTGATAAACTTTTTGTTTGAGATATTACTTCATTTGCGACATCAATTAATTTCTCCTCATCATCTCCTGCAATATTATAATCTTCATTCCATCTTTGTAGTGAATACATTACACCTTCAACAAAATCATCTACATATGTAAAATCTAGAGTTTTATCTTTATTCCCATAAATTATTAAATTACGATTATTTCTCGCATTCTCAATAAATATAGCCATTAGTCTTTTTGTTATATCTTCTCCAGGACCATAAACTGTGCTTGGTCTAATTATAATATAATCAATTCCGTAACATCTTTTATAAGCTTTACAAAGTTCTTCCCCATATAGTTTTGAAGAAGTATATGTATTCTTTTCAGGACATAAGACCCTTGTAGATGAAAAATAGACGATTTTAGGGATTTTATTTTTTTTACAAAATTCTAACGAATTAAAAATACCTTCTACATTTTCAAATGCCCATTCAGGATTATCTATACATTTATTTATCTTACAATTTGAAGCTAAGTGAAATAAGATATCTATATTTGAAATTTCTTTTTTAGAAATGTCCCTTACATCGAGGGGATTCTCTTTATCTCTTATGTCGATAGCTAAAACACATTCATTTCCTTCAACCTCCAACCTTCTTTTTAATCTTCTTCCAATAAGACCTTTATGTCCTGTTATTGCAAATTTCATTTTATATAGGAGAAATTATTTAAGTTTATAAAATTAGATGATATGAAAGTATTTAATTGTTTTTATTTAATCATTGTCTTACACATCCGAGTGCCTGTTTTTTCAAAGATAAAGTAATTTTTTCTATTTTGTACTCCCAACCCTAACCCAAAGTTCTTTATGAGTTTTCTTCAAAATTCCCACCTTATAAAAAATTGTCAGCCAAAGTATTATCCTGAAAAATATCAAAGAGATAGAATAAAATAGTTCCTTAAGATTTTTTGAATATTTGAAAGGTTCTAAAACTTTTTTGGTTTCATGTGAAAAGGATCGCATCTTTTTTTTGTTCTTGACCATTTTTCTTATTTCTAAATATCCCCCAGTACTTCTAATTTTTTGGTTCATCCAATCCTTGATAGTGGTAGGATATTTTATATGAACTATTGCATCGGTAGCATAGGATATCTTGTAATCTTTCTCCCAAAGTATATGGGAAATATAAGCATCTTCCGATAGTAAACTTTCTGGAAGTTCGTCTATGAGATCCTTACGCATAGCAAAAAGGTAGCCCGAAACTACGATAAATTCACTACTCTTCACCCTTTCTAATCTTATCTGGTCTGCCATATCTGTCAGAAAATGAGACCAAAAACCCATCATAGAATCTCTTGAGTCTACAGATACGGGATGACCGCACACTGCCCCAACTTTTTTATCTACAAAATGTCTTTTTAAATTCTTCAATGAATCAGACGAAACATGAACATCTCCGTCGGAAAGAACTAAAATATCTCCCTTAGCTTTTTTAAATGCCAAATTTAATGCAACAGATTTACCTTTTGCCTTATCTCGATATATAAAAACATTAGGTTCCTTGAATTGTTTTTTTGCCACATCGAATGTTTCTTTGTCTCCACAGATAACAATTATCTCAAATTTTTCTTTTATTTTTTGATTTAAAAAACAAGAGATAGATTTTACAATAGTTTTAGGTTCTTTATAGGATGTAATAATTACCGAGAGCATTCTTCTTTATTGTGGCAAACATTTAAATAGTTTTCCAAATAATTTTTATAATGAGGTTTAAATCTATTGTCCTAGCGATAACTTACAAATGTAATTCTCGATGTAAATTTTGTAATATCTGGCAGATGAAAACCGAAAAAGAAATTGATATGTCTTATTATGAAAGACTTCCTTATTTTGACTCTATTAATCTTACTGGAGGAGAACCTTTTATGAGGACAGATATCGACGATATTATTGAGATAATCAAGAAGAAAACAAAAAGGATAGTAATTTCTACAAATGGTTTACTTACTGAAAGGATACTTAAGACTGCAAAGAAGTATCCTCAAATTGGATTTAGAATTTCTATTGATGGTCTTAGAGAAAAAAATGACGAGATGAGAGGGATACCTGGAGGTTTTAAAAAATGTATTGATACTATTGAGGGTTTAAAAAAACTTGGCATAAAAGATATTGGAATCTGTTCAACCTTTGGATATGGTAATGAAAACCAGATGGAAAAACTTTACCAATTAGCTAAAAAATTAGATGTAGAGTTTCTTATTATTGTTAGACATGATTCGTTTTATTACGGGAAACAAAATGATTCTTATGATACTAAGAAAGTAATAGAAAAACTTAAGTGGCTTACTAGAAAGTATCTGAATTCATTTAATATTAAAAATTATTTTAGAGCGTATTATACTGAAGGTTCAATAGATTTTGTCAATAAAAAAAAGAGGCCTATGAAATGTGATGCAGGGCTGACTTCCTTTTATTTAGATCCTTATGGGGTTATTTTTCCCTGCGTTCTCCTCAATAAACCTTTAGGGAATATTAAAAAAGATAGAATTGAAGATATTAGTAAAGGGATAAAATGTGGTCTTAATTGTTGGATGCCCTGTACCGTGGGTCAACAGATTAGAAGTAATCCTTTTAAGGCTATCCTTTGGATTTTGAAAAAGCAATTAAGGCTATAGAGATAGAAAACCTTATTAAAAATTTTGGATTATAATAATTTTATTTTCGTCTCCATAAAACTAATCCTCCCAGATAGACATATCTGCTGATTATCGTTGCTATACATGCTCCTATGACTGCATAGGACATTGAATGCTGTAAGCCAAGATTAATAAATAGATAGTTTAATATTACGTTTAGAATTGTTGAGATGACTAATAAGGTTGATAGTGTCTTTGTTCTTTTTTGGGACATGTAGTATGAGGTATATAAACTGATTAATGGAAAGCTAACTAATAGAATTGATAAGATTTGTAAGTAAATAATTGAAGTTGCATATTCTGTTCCATATATAATTTCTATGATAAACTTGGCCATGGTAAATGTGAAAATCGCTGCTAAGATTGAAATTAAAAATGTAGCGTTTCTAGTTTTTCTGAATCCTCGTTCGAGAATTTCTCCTTTAAGTCTGGCGAAAATTGGGAAGACCGCGGTAGAAGAGAATGCTATAATTGTAGATGCAGCAGCGACCAGATTAAATGCTGCCTGATAAAAACCTAGAAACTGACTTTCAACATAATGTCCGAGCATAATTTGGTCGACGATTCCAAAGAACATTCCAGAGAAAGCTGTGACAGAAAGTGGAAGGATGAATTTTACTAGCTCTCTTTTTTCATTAGAATCTAATTTTTGTGCTTTCACTTTGTTGAATGGGTGATTAAGTTTTGCTACGATTAGTAAATATGCCCCTCCAACAAAATAGCAGAATGCAAGCGCAAGAAAAATCCAAAATAAGTAAAATTCTACTGAAGAAACTTTTGCTAAAAAATAAATGATGAGAAGGGGAATTATGCTTAAACGGGAAATCTGGACAATTAATTCTCTGATAAATTGAGGTTTAAAATTATTTTTAGCAGTGAATATAGAATTTAGGTATCCTGAAAATATGGTCATAGGTAAATAAATCGCTCCAGCTAAAAGGGCATAGTAAATTGGTTTATTGTAATAAGTTCCTGCCAACCATCTTGAGGAAATTAAAAGAATTATAGACGACAAAATGACTAGTAAGAACTTATATTTTGACAGATAATAGAAATATCCTTTCGCTTTCGCAGGAGTTTTATCTATTGTTTTAGAAATGAATGTCATTAATGCTGAACCGATTCCAAAGTCACTAAAGACCCCCATAAATAGAATCGTCGAGAGTGCCAGACCATACAACCCATAAATTTCTGGCAACATTAATCTTGCAATAATAATCGTAAAAATTAGAGAGCCAATCTTTGCCGTTAGCGTCGTCGCAATCTGCCATGAAGAATTTTTTATAGCTCTGCCTTCGTTCCCAGAGAAATCTTTATTTTTTAATCTCTTTAAAATTTCTCTCGCATCTTTCGCCTCTGTTTTTATAAAATTTTTCGTTTTCATATCATGAATTTGAAAAGTTATTATTTTCAAACGTTGCTCCCGGAATGTTTAACCAATTTTTATCTTCTCTAACCTTTTCATTAAGTCTCAGAATTTCTTCAAGTAAATGTGGCCTGTATTTTTTTTCGCGAGCGAGATAAATTAAAGCATTCAAATCTTTTGGAAAGCATTTTCCTCCGAATCCCAGATGTCCATCAGGTCCTGGGACATCGATATTTCTTGCAATTCTATTGTCCAATAAAATTGTCTCTTTTACCTTGTTGTAGTTTATATCCAATACCTCGCAAATTTGGTAGATTTCATTTGCTAATGTAACTTGTCCTATTAACATCACATTTGAGGCATATTTAATCATCTCTGCAGTTTTTGTGTCTACCTTGATATATTTGGCATTAGGGAAAATTGGTCTATAGACCTCTAAAAGTTTGTTGTAATCTTCTTCGGAAGAGACTCCAAGAACTACTCTATCTGTATTTTTCATATCCTCTACAGCTGTTTTTTCTCTTAAGAATTCTGGATTAAATGCGAAGTTAAAAGGATATTTTTCTTCCAGAAGTTTTGTAGTTCCAGAAACTGTGGTAGACCTGATTGCTACCAATGGTTTGAAATCCTTATCTTTTGTTACTCTCTCAAGAAGCTCTAATGAATCATGTATAGTAGAATAATCTATTCTTCCACTTGGCATCATCGGCGTTGGAACGCACACAAAAACAACTTCAGCTTCTGATAATTTTTCTGAGGATTTATTCAAGTTTTCCTTATATTTATCGTAAAGAATTAGTTCATGCTTTTCCCTGAAAACTGCCGCTGTCGCCCCCCCTACAAAACCTACTCCGATAATTCCTATTTTCATAAATCTACTTAAGAGATTGATTATTTAAACCTTATTTATCTTGATTAAATGCGTTCATAGAACTTATAATTCTATTAACCTTCTCTTGTTTTTATTCTTTCTTATAACGTAACAAAGGAATATTTTAGTGTATAATTTTTCTCTCATTACTTTCAATTCAATTAGGTCTGCAATCATATGAATAAATATACCTATTAAAATCCAGAAAAAGAAGACATTAGCAAAAGATAGTAGGGCCAAGATTATCCAAAAAAATAAAGAGTGAAAGACAAAAACCCCTCTTTTGAATTTTCCTCTCTCCTCAAAAGATAGACTAAACCATTTAGGAACCTTTTGGATATACCACCTTATTGCATGAATAGGATTCCAATCTTTTGTTTCGAAAGCATACCAAAGATAATGATCTATATCAATCATCCACGAAGCAACAAAAATTACAAATCCTGCGAGAAGAGAAAATTCAAAAAAATAAACTAAGATGCAAGATATTATAAATCCGAATAGAACGTGCCATTTAAATTCCATCTTAATCCTCTTCGAGTTGTCGTGCAATATCTGCGAAAGCTGGTCTTGAAATTAAAACGCCTGTTGTGATTCCTATGATTGTTGTTACTGCGAAACCTTTTAGAAGTCCTGCCGAAACTGCTCCGATTCCCATGAAACCTAAGAGTCCTGTCAGGGGAATTAGGGCGACGGTTGTTGTTGCGAATGCAGTCACAATAATGAAAAGTGCTTTCTTGATTCTCTGTTTTAGAGATTCATTTTTATCTCGTGCCTCATCGAGAATAATTAATTGGGAGTCTATTCCCATACCAATTGCTGCGATGATTCCTGCTATCGAAGGAAGGTCCAAGTTCCAGCCAATTAATGCTGCAACACCCAAGATAATCAGAACTTCTGAAAGAGAAACTGATACTAATGCGAAGGCAATTTTTAATTTTCTATATCTTACGAATATAAGAAGTGATACTGCAACAATCGCGAAGATTCCGGCGAGTAAAAGTTGTTTTGTAAATTGATTCCCCAGATTTGGTGAGATTTTGTCTAGCTTTACTATTTCTAATTTGAAAGGTAACGAGCCCGTTATTAAAATAGTTTGAAGTTTTTTCATTTCAATTTTTGTACTTTCTAGGGCTTCCTGTCTTGTTTGTCCAGAGCCGGAACCTGAAATTTGAATTTGTGTTGCGACATTTCCTTTTAGGTCTGCCCCAATATTTAGCGAAGAGGTTTTTATCCCGTCGATAAAGAAGTCTAATTGCTTACTAAGATATGTTCCGTTGATTGAAAGATTGTTTGTAATATCTGCGTGTCTTTGTGCTGCGGCTTCACTTAGGGAAATTACAAATCTAAAATTACAATATTCTCCTCCATCTCCTGAAGGATTACATTCTGTAATTAATGCATCTGTTCCCGTTCTTCCGACGTGAGTTATATCTTTTTCTCCTCCAATAAAAACTGTTTCATTTCCAATCTTCGCTTCAAATTTTCCTTGCTTTTCGATTAATTCTTCTAAGTCATCGGGAGAAGTTCCCGCAATTTCGATGCCCATTAAATTTTCTCCTGACGAAGTTTCTATCTTAAAGAAATTTACATCAGATAACCCATATACATTTAGTCTTTGTTCTGAGACTGCAATGAGGTCATTGAGTTGAATATCATTTAATGGGACCTCTGCTTTAACAAATGCTCTCGCCCCTCCCTGAAGGTCTAGTCCGGTTTTGATTTTTGTCGAAGGTATCTCTTTAATGGAGATATCATCAATGACTTCTTTTGTAAACAGATTTATAATTTCTAAATTTTTTGTTTTTAGTATTAGTTTCTGGGTCTCGTTCTCTTCAAGATGTGTAAAAGGTTCTAGTGCTAAAGAATAATCTTCTAGAGAGTCTATCATTTTTCCATCTATCTCTAGAATAATCATATTTTCACGAAGCCCATTTTCAAAAATTGTTGAATTTTGTTCTACTGCAGAAACTAGGACTCCTTTTTGTAGAAAAGTTATTCCTAAAGGATTTATGGTCATAAAGATTGATGCTAATGAGAGAATTACGCATATGAGGAGTATCCAAATTTTAAAAGTTATTTTCATTGTTTCTCTTCGACATACCATTTAATTATTGACGCGTTTGTAATCCATGTGTTGAAAAGATCCAGACCAAGTCCGATAAGTAAAATCGTGAAAATTTGGTTAAGGACGGAACCAAAAGGATATACTACAAATAGGGCTGCAAGAATTGCAATTATAGAGGTTAATGTCATTGTTGTTCCTGTTTTGAATGCGTTGAAAAGTGTAGAGTTTACACCTGTTTTTCTTTTTAATAGACGAGTAGTTAAGAGGATATCTGTATCTACGGAATAACCTATAAGCATAAGAAAGGCAACAATACCTGCCGTCGAAAGTTTCATTCCGATTAGATTAACTACAGTAAGAGTCATTATTATATCTGCAAATGCAGAAAGCATAACTGCAAAAGCAGGTACCGATTTTTTAATATAGATTCTTATTAATAGAGTTGCAAAAATAAAAAAGATTGCTGCAGATAATAAGGGGTTGAGAACTAAAAAAAGGTTTCCAAGAAAAAATCCCAAGAGAATGTTTAAGACGACTACTTTTGTTTTAATGCCTTTACCTTTCGCAAAGATAAGAAAAACTACGGCCGCCATCCAGAAGAAGGATAGAGTGATTGCCACAATAAGTTGTTTATAGAAATCTTCGGATAATGATGCACTGGTTGTTTCTGTGGAAGAGTTTTCAGAGGTTAATTGATATCCTAAAATTTCTTCTAATGATTCCTTGAGTAACGGGGTGTTCTCTTCTTTTACAGTTAATGAAATCTCTAGTTGATTTCCTGAATTATCTGAAATTGTTTTTATAGTAATGTCCGTTATATTCTTAGATAGTGCATCTTCTAAATTTTGAGCAGAAAGATTTGTTGGAACTGTAATTGTCGAGCCCCCTGTCAATGAAACGTCTTTATACATTACATCTCCTGTTTGAATTGCGAAAATTGTTAGGTAAATTAAAGATAGTGTTAAGATTATCGAGGGAATTATCAGAAGTTTTTTGTGGTTTTTATCGTACCAGGAATTAAATTTCATTATATTAAGAAGAAAAACAGAGGTTTTAAAGTTTATTGGTAACTTATCTTAAAGAAAGGTTTTATCAGCGAACTAATTTTCGGTCATAGGACATATGTCTGTGGATTGCACATGCAGTCATCTTTCGTTCAATAAATCTCTCCAATTCTCCTGAATCCCACCTACACCCCATAAAATTATCTGGAAATCCATTCAAATAAAGAGCAATATTTTCTAAAGGTATTCTCTTCTGTGTTTCTGTTCTCAAATCAATTAAATGTTCATTTTTAGGTCCCGTTCCAATCAAGGTTATCGGAACACCAAGAAACCTTTCTATTTTACTAAGATAGTTTTTTGATTTTTCCGAAAGATCTTCAAAACAATTCTTACCATAATCTTCCATGTTAATATAATCTAAAAAAGACAACGCAATTTGTTCTGGTTGGTTAATTTCAATCGCCTTATTTAATTCCGAAAAGTCTTGTTCAAAAATACGCCTTACCCTTCCCGTAACCGTAGTAATCTCTTCTAGAGGTTTTTTAGAACCGGCTCTTTTAGTAATTTTCTTCCAACTAATCTCCTTAGAGCCTGTGGGTCCACTATTTCCTCCAACTCTTATTGGGTAGGTTCTCATAACTCCAATAGTTTGCCCATAATATTTCGGAGAAATTCCCGCATCCGATAAAAGCGAAGCAGAGTTAACATCTCTACTTGTAACAAAAGGATAGCCTCCATGATTCAAACAAAGACCAAAGCCTTGGGTTCCTTCAAGTAATATTGGCGCTCCTACATTCATTTGCTGGTTAATAGACTTCGAAACATCTCCTGCAAAAAAATATAACTCTGGCATATCATAAACAAAACAATCCCTCGAATTCCTTTCATTATTATTCCCAAATAATTTTGCCCTTCTCCAAACTTTTTCTGATTGAGCCGCCCCAACACCTTCCAGCGTAGACGCCAACCTTTTTTTCAAGAAAGAATCTTGTTCCATGCCAATATGCTTAGTGGTCACTACCACGGCATTGTTATCAATCATCAAATACTCCGGAGTCAGACCTCGAGATTCAATCTCTCCTTTCAAAACATCAAGGTTAATTACACCTCCTGCAGAAATATACAGTTTACGATTAATATCTCGAACACCACAAGGAACTTGCCGGTTAATACATTTCTCATCCCCTACATAAAAAGTATGTCCTGCCTGAGGACCTCCCGACCGAACTATCCCATTATATTCTCTAGCAAGATAAGCTGAAAACTTTCCCTTTCCTTCAGAACCCCATTGCAAACCAACTAAACAATCTACTAATCCTTCCATCAAACCTAATCTTATTAGAGATTAATAAGGATTATTATACTCCTCTTTTCAAAAAATCTTTTTCTTATATATTGTGCACTAATTCCTATGCTAACAAATACCCTGCGCCAATTCCCACTACCCCTGCCAAAATTCCAAGAAAAACTTTTTTTGTATCATGCTTTAAATAAATGAGAGAAACGATAACTAATATATATGCTATTGATCCGAATATAAAGAAGATCATCTCAGAATAAAATAGTGAAGTGAAAACTAACACAATTAATCCCATTCCAGAATATAAGTTTAATTTAAAAATAAAAAATAATATTAGAAATATCGTTCCTGAAAAAACGAACTGATTAAAGTATTTGGGGATATTAAGTAGGTAGACTCTTGCGAGGACTAAAAGAAAAAACGGGATACTTCCTAATGAGATTAGGTCTCTTGCACTCTCTTTTTTCCATGTGCTTCTTTCTTCCATAATATATTAAACATTTTAACCTATAAAATCATTTCTACAACAACTTTAATAAACTAATTTTGTTGTATTCTCTTATGGCCATAAAAACTCCAGACATCCTCCCTGAAGAAGAAGGATATGTCTCTAAGAAAGAAAAAACTAGAAAGAAAAAACTAGCTGAAAAAAAGATAAAAGGAGTCCTCAGAAAGAAAGAGATGACTATTGGAAAAATAAAAACTGGGGCAAAGGGCTATAGAATCGGCAAGCCTATAACAACTCCACGAAAAGAAAAGAAATATCCTATCTGGAGGTATAGTAAAAAAATAGGGGAGATTCTTGTAAAAAACAAAGATACCCCTAATGAGGAAATAACTTTAACTTTCAGGAGATTTGGAGGTATAGGAAACTATAAACATTTAATCCAAGACGCAGACTTTCAGCTTCAATGGGCGATTCGTGAACAAGAACTTCTTATGACCCAAAACAATTGCAAAATTTGCAGCAAAAAAATTTCAAGAACGGCAAAACCGAATCTATATCATTACAATATATTTAGAAAGAGAACAGATCTTTTGGGAAAAGCGTCTGAAGTTCCTAAAGAGGTAGTTTCAGGAAAAATAACAATTGAAGAGGGATGGGAAAAATTTAATGATATTTTAGAAGAAGGAAATAGATATTATATGTCACTAAAAGATACCGCTCTAATTTGTCCAGCTTGTGCAAAAAACAAAGGGATAGATAATCAATGAAAAAATCTTGGTTCGTTTATCTTCTCGAATGTCAAGATGGTTCTTTCTACATCGGCGTTACAAATGATATAGATAAGCGAATGAAAATTCATGCTCAAGGAAAAGGGAGTAAATATGTTCGTCTCAAAGGATTCAAAAAACTCTTACGAACTCAGGAATGTTCTAATAGGTCAGACGCACAGAAGTCTGAATGCCAAATTAAAAGATTGGATAAATGGAATAAAATAGACTGGTTTGATCAAGATTAAATTAGCCTCGTGCTTCTAGTAATGGTAAATTTGTTTCTGTTGGAACATAAATTACTTCGGTGTTCCCATCATTTAGTCCTTCAACAAATTTATACTGGATATATTCTTTAGTCAAACTTCTAGAAATAATTTCGTTCGCTTCGGCGATTCCCCTTGCCCGAGTAATTTCTGCTTCTGCTTTTAATTTTGCCGATGCCTTCAATGCCTCAGCCTCCTGAATAGCAATCTGCCTATTCCATTCAGCTTCTCTCAACTGTGCTTTTCCATTTAACTCACGAGCATAAACTTTGTAATTAGGAATCCCCCAAAGCAGACCTCCTAAAAGAATAGTAATAGCAATAATTCCTATAATTGCAATCCAATCAACTCTCATAAGTAAACTAACTAACCTTCTTATTTAAATTTTTCCTATGCCACAAACTCGGCTTCACTTGTTTTTTCAATTCCGTCGGCATTAACCTTTCTTATAATGACCCCTTTCCTTTTAGCCAACTCTCTAGTTTCCGCAGGTTTTAACACTCCTACATTTTCGGGATAGATAATATCTCTGACATTAATTGTATGTGTGATAGAAACCTCTTTAAATTCACTAACATCAAAGAACAATTCATCGATGATATCTTTGTCTTCTGTTTTGAGAGAACAAAAATCTGCGACCGGTTTCCCACCCTCTTTTCCTTTCTTATCACCTTTAGGCCTTTTTGGTTTAATCTTAAGTATAAAATCATCCCCTCTGAAACTAAGGGCAAAGAAGATTCGGGGATATTTATCCATTAATTCTAATACTTTGAGAGGCTCAACTTCTATATCAATAACATGTGTTTTTACACCTTGGAAATTACTGACTTTCTTAATATTAAAACCAACCTCCTCTTTTAAATTCGAAGTAGAGATTATTACACCCTTAATTCCAACAGTTCCATTAATTTTTCTTAAACACTTTCTCACCAAAAAATTAGCATATTCCGGACCAGTTTTAATCGCCCATTTCTTAGCTTGCCTTTTCCCTTCAATCAAATATTTATATTTATATTCTCCTCGACCAAATTTCAAAAAATCAGAATGAACTTCTTCATCAAAAACACCATCAAAAATTTTTTTTACCGTCATCCTTTGAAAACATAAAACTCCTTTATAAAACTTCTGTGGGATTTGAAATATTTTTTGTTGTTATCGAGATTTTTGAAGAATTTCCCAACGTTTATAAAATCTTAATCACTATAATATTATGGCAGATAGCAAGATTATGAAACAAAGTATAGCCGGCTTACTTATCATAGGGATTTTTATCATAGCCTTTCTTATTCTAAAACCGATTGTTATCCCAATACTTTTGGGATTACTTTTTGGATACCTCTTTAGCCCCCTATATAAAAAAATCCAACGTTATCTTAAATGGAAAAATCTTTCAGCATTCATAGTTATAATAGGACTTACTACAATTCTCATCATTCCCCTAGTCTATATAGTTCCACAATTAGTTAAACAATTATTTGATACTTATGTCCTCCTTCAAAATTTTAATTTTAATAGTCTACTTCAAGAGTTCATACAAGGAGATATTGCAACTTCTATAGCAATGAATCTAGATAACCTTATCGGAAAATTTTTCTCAACAATATTGAATCAATTCACAGTCTTCTTAGTCAATTTGCCATCATTCTTACTTCAATTTTTTGTATTCCTTTTTGTCTTCTACTTTACAATCAAAGATTTGGACGTCCTAAAAGAATACTTATCTAGCCTTTCACCATTCTCTAATCAAACCGGAAAAAAATTTATGAAAGAGTTTAAGGGAATAACTAATGCAATAGTCTTCGGTCAAATTTTAATTGGGATAATTCAAGGTCTTGCACTGGGTATATGTTTATTTTTCTTAGGAATTCCAAAAGCATTAGTTCTTACATTTCTCGCATGTGTAGTTTCTATAATTCCCGTTCTTGGTTCTTGGTTAGTATGGCTCCCTGTAGGAGTTTTTCTAGTTGCAACAGGTCAAAATTTTACAGGAATTTTTATATTACTCTATGGAGCTTTCTTTGTATCAATAATTGATAATATCCTTAGACCATATTTCCTCTCAAGAGGCTCAAATCTTCCAATTGCACTTAGTATTATTGGAACCATCGGAGGACTCTATCTCTTTGGAATAACAGGTCTAATCCTAGGCCCCCTCATTATTGCCTATGTTGTAATCATCATAGAATTTTACAGACAAGGTAAACTAAACGAATTATTTAACAAATAGATGTTTCTAGATGAAATTAAAAATTAAAAATCTTCATTGGTTGGCAGGAAGACCTGTAGCAATTCTCAACGATAAAACTGCAAAAAAGATAAACGTTTTCGCCAACGATAGAGTAGCTATCACAAATTCAAAGAAGGTTTACGCAATCGCTGATATTTTTCCAAAAGTTATCAAACAAAATCAAATAGGCTTATCAAGGGAACTAACCAAAATTCTAAAATTAAAAGATAACTCTTTTGTTAAAGTGAGTACTTCTGAACTTTCTGATGCAACATTTTTAATAAAGAAAAAAATGCAAGGAAAGCAATTAACTAAGAAAGAAATTAATTATATCATTTCTGAAATTGTTCACAATAATTTAACCGAAGCTGAAATTGCTTATTTTACTGCAGCAGAAAAACTTAATGGGATGTCAATAAAAGAGATAGTTAATCTAACAAAAGCAATGGTAAAGACCGGTGTCAAATTAAAGTTTAATGGGAAATATATTGCAGACAAACATTGCATCGGAGGAATCGCCGGGAATCGAACCACCCCTATAGTCATAGCTATTTGTGCCACTGCAGGATTAATCCTCCCAAAAACTTCTTCACGAGCAATAACTTCAGCCTCGGGAACTGCAGATGTGATAGAAACAATTTCAAATATCGAACTATCTCTTGAAAGTTTAAAATCAACTGTCAAAAAAACAGGAGCATGTTTGGCTTGGGGAGGTTCATTAGGACTCGCACCCTCAGATGATAAAATAATCCGAGTTGAACGATTACTTAATCTTGATATAGAACCTCAACTAATTGCTTCAATAATCTCAAAGAAAGTAGCAGCAGGTTCTAAATATATTATTATAGATATCCCATACGGAAAAGGTGCAAAGATTGAAACTCTTGAAAAAGCAAAAAAGCTCGGAATCAAATTCAAAGAAATTTCAAAAAGTTTTAGTTTAAACATTAAGGTAGTTTTTACAAAAGGTTCAGAACCAATCGGAAACGGATTCGGACCAACACTAGAGATGTTAGATATTTTGTCAGTTTTACAAAATTCCTCTAATCTACCCGAGGATTTAAAAGAAAAATCTTTATTTCTCTCCGCCGAACTTATGAAACTTTGCAGAATAAAAAACGCGAGAAAAAAAGCTGAAGAAATTTTGTCATCAGGAAAGGCATATAAAAAGTTCAAAGAAATTATTAATGCTCAAAATGGAAAGAAAGATTTTGACAAAAGAATTAACTCTCTTTCACTTGCAAAACATAAAAAGATAATCCGAGCAAAAAGAGATGGAAAAATAACTGAGATTAGTAATGAAGGGATAAACTCTTTATGTCGAATTCTCGGAACTCCGGAAACAATTTCTTCGGGGACTTATCTTCATAAGCATGTTGGAAAGATAAAGAAGGGCGAGTCCATTTTAACTCTTTATACTGAAAGTCGAACAAAAATGAAAGAGGCTTTAAAGTTTCTAAAAGAATCTAAACTGATTAAAATTAAATAATACTTGCCTTGACTATCTTAATTTCCTGAAGAGGTTTATCTTGGGCTCCAGTCGCAGCTTCACTTATACCCCTTACGATATCTATCCCCTCCGTAACTTCTCCAAAAACTGGATGTTTTCCATCCAAAAATGTATTGGCTGCAACATTGATAAAAAACTGACTTCCACCCGTATTCGGTCCAGAATTTGCCATAGCAATTGTTCCTTGGACATTCGAATGCCCCGTTCCAAACTCATCTTCAATCATATATCCTGGACCACCCCTTCCAGTCCCTGTAGGGTCTCCTCCCTGAATCATAAAATTTCTGATAACTCTATGGAAAATCACACCATCATAAAAACCTTCTTCAACCAATTTTTTGAAATTCCCTGTTGTGATTGGCATATCTGAATACAGTTCTATAACAATCTCTCCTACGTTTGTCTCTAGTTTAACTTTCATATTTTTAGGGGAAATATTTTCTACCATGTTTACAACAAATACTGTAAAACCAACAAGTAAAACTGCTATTATAAATATTGCTACTCTTTTATTTTTAAGAATATTTTTAGATTTCTTTTTACTCATGATTTATACCTCGACATTATTATTAATATTAAAATCCCAAAGACAATTGAACTAAGTTGACTTAAAATAAAATTCTCTGGTAATAAAAATTTATCTAATAGATTCCAACTACCTCGCCAAACACAAATAATCGCTAAAGCTGCAACAACTCCAATGAAAACATCCCCAAGATTCGTTTTTTTCAAAATAGTTTCTAGCATTTTAATTCATAGTTGAACAAATTTAAAAATCTATCTACTTCACAAATTAGAGTTTCCATGTCTGCTTAAACCTACTTCCTTTATTTTTTCCAATCCATTTGGAGTCTTAGCAAGTCTTTTGTAAAACCTTCTTGACATGATAATCTGTCCATCGAGAAAGGGCTTGATTTTTGACTTCCATTTTGTAGGATTCTCCTTTACAAACCTTGCCCAGCGTTCAATCTGTTCGCCGTGAGTTTCACATCTACCCATTTTTTCTAAGTCTCCGAATTTTATCTTTTATTAAATTTATTTTATCCTCACTTACATCTTCTGAATAAATTATCCTCAAGTGTTTTGCATCTTCAATGTCTTTTTCTGCAGTCAGGAGTTCTTCCTTGAATGCAATGTTCCCTTCAATCGAGGAAAAATAAACATCCAAACCTGTTAAGGGGAATTTTGTTCTATGAGTAATTTGTTCTTCATCTAAAACATCTTTTGCAAATTTTATTTCCATTTCTGGCGGAAAATGTCCCTCGCTTTTCCAGACGTATCTAACACTCGTTCCAGAGGATAGATAATCATTGAAGATTTTACAGGAATCCTCTGATTGGATGCACTCAAACCCTGCGTTTTCCAAATTTTTATGAAGTTCTGCAAATTTTTCCTCAGAAATTTTTTCTATTATCATGTCAATATCTTCGGTTCCCCTCGTCCTTCCATGAGCAATTGCAACGAATCCAGAACAGATGATATACTTAACGTGTTTCTCTACGATACTGCAAAACTCTTCGACAAATTTGTCCAATATTGTTCTATCGTCGATTTTTCTTTCCATTGAAAACAGAAAGAGAAAGCAGTTTATATCTTTTTCCAACAGCCTTAAAAACTAAATCTCTCTTTTCAAATTAGGTCTGTATCGCGTAAAGTAACATTAGAAATGTTTCATGGACGCTATACTCAGAAAAGCTCGTATCGCGTAATGGTATCGCACGCGGCTCGAACCCGCGGCCTTTCGGGGCATCCCCGTTCGATTCGGGGTACGAGCGTCCCAAACAACGAATCGAAGTTCGATTCCGAAAAATTAGGTCTTCGACAAAAACAAAATAATCGAAGACATGATTTTGAGTCAGGGTACGAGCGTCCCAAAATTCCAAACAAAGCCCACATCGCATAATGGTATTGCCGAACGAAAGCGTCTGAATAAATGCCTGTGTCGCATAATGGTATTGCACTGGTCTTGAAAACCAGACCCTTCGGGGTACCCAGGTTCGATTCCTGGCACAGGCGTAAGATACTTCAGACACTTTTGTGAGTAGGTCTTGAAAACCAGACCTTTCGGGGCATCCCCGTTCGATTCGAGCATCTTCGCTTCGAGCAAACGAAAATTAAAAATAAAATTGTTTGCGAAATGCAAAGTGCGAACAGGGGTGTGGGCGTTTTTGAAACAAAAGTTTATAAACTATTGAGCACTATAGACCACTATATGGCTATCACAACAATACAGATTGACACAAAAATAAAAGACAAATTAGAAAAACTAAAAATTCATCATAGAGAAACTTACAATGAGCTTTTAATTAGATTAATTTCTCAAAACTCTCCGCAAAATTTAGATAGAGAAAGTTTAATTGAAACAATTGAAATTTTATCAGACCCCGAGATGATGCGAGGGATTGCACGAGGGTTGAATGACTTTAGAGAAGGAAACATTTATACATTTGATGAGATAAAAAAAGAAGTTGGAATTAAATAAAATGTACAAATTGCTCTTTTCAAAAGTGGTTTGTAGTTTTCTAAAAAAATTAGATAATTCAATTAAGTCCGGGGTTCTTGATAAATTAAAAAGATTAGAAACTCAACAGGGTTTAGGAAAACCAATGACTGGACAACTGACAGGACTTAGGAGTTTGAGGATTGGAGACTATCGGGCAATTTATTCTATCGAACATGAGAAGTTATTAATTTTAGTGATTAAAGTAGGGCATCGGAAGAATGTTTATTGAAAATTTAAAAAGAGAAACCAACAAAAATATGAATTATAAAGTTTACATGACTGAGACATTTGAAAAAGAGTTTGATAAGTTATCTACTTCTGAAAAAGAAATTACAAAAAAGATATTTTTACAACTTAAAGAAAATCCCTTTGTTGGAGACGCTATTCGATATAAATTTTTTCGTGAAAAACGGATAAAAGAAAAAAGATAATATTATTTAATTTATGAGAATTTCGCCATAGTTTTAGTCGTGGCATCTGGAGGGAAAAAGGCACAACAAGAAACAATTGACAAAATAATTTCGTTTTTACCTGAGTTTAATCAATACGTAAAAGATTTAGCAAGAAAAAATTAAGCAACTCTTTTAACTCTGCCTGCTTTCAAATCCTCCAGACTTCTCTTAAACTGGTTTACCAAATCACTATCTATTTTTTTTATAACTGCAATATCATTAACTTTCTCAATTCCAATTAATGTACCTTCTTCTAAATCTAATTCGTTTCTTAGTTGCTGGGGAATTACTACTTGCCCTCGCGAACTCATCTTTAATATTTCCATTTTCTTATTGTAAGATAGTAAGAATTACTTACTTATAAAGTTTTTGGAAATCTTAAATTAAATCTGTATTAACCATTTCTTTTTTCAACCTCTTGCCTTTAACAGTTAATTGGTATAATCTCCCGACTCTTTCATCAGGATTAATACATTCAATCAAACCTTTTTCTTTCAAAAATCTTAATTCTCTCGTGATATGTGTTAATCTAATGTCGAGATTTTTCGCTATCTCCGAGGGCATTATTAGTTTATCCATTAACATAAATACTTTTTTTATTTTGATTATATCTTCTTCTCTGTTTCAAAAACATTATGTTAAATATAGA
>JAYEHV010000008.1:0-5799 GCA_034716495.1 Nanobdellota archaeon | reverse complement strand
ATTTCTTTCTTTTTAGAAAAAAGAAATTTCTCTTCCACCCAAATGGCGTACCTCTGTTGAGGCAAAGTAGAAAAACTTATTTTCCAAATACCCTAACAGATCTATTTTCATTATTTGTTGGGGCACGCTGTAACCTCTCTGATTTCTTTTTAAGATTTGCTGGGGCACGCTGACTTTGTTTTTATTTAATTTCATGATTAAATTTGGTCGAAAATTCCTGAATCTATTTCGGATAATTGTGATTTTATTTTATCGACGTCTTCGGTCCAACCTTTTAGTTCAGCTTCTTCTTTTAATTTTATCTCTTTTATTTTTCCTAGGACTGATTCCATCTCTTTAACTCTGTCTTTGATTTGCTCGAAATTCTTTTGTGCTAATTGAAATTTATCTATTCTCACGAAGATAGGTTCTACTCGCTTTGGAATAGGGTTATTATCTGACCTTGGAATAGGATTATTATCTGACCTTGAAGCGGGGTTATTATCAGAGATAGTATTAAAATTTAAAATATTTTTCTTAGGAACTGGAGGGAGAGATACTTTAGAAATCTCTTTGGGGGATTCGTTTTGTTCAGAATACCATGAAGGATCATGAACTGTTTTGTATTCTTCGGTTTTATTTAGTGTCGTAGTGTGTTTTGGCGGTTCTTGAGTTTTTTCAGAAAGTCTTGGAGGAATCAAAGATTCCCCTTGCTGACTCCCTACATTCACCTTTTTTTCCTCAGAAGAAGGTATATCCCCTACCGCAGATTTTACCATCTCTTGATTAAAATTTTCACTCTTAGATGTATTTGGAAATGTAGGTAGTTCGGGTAAATCTTTTTTCATAGATTCTTTTTTCTTCGGAAGTTCAGGCAATATTGGTGCAGGTGCAATTTGCGGAACTTCTTCGTCTTTATTAAACCAACCCATATTAGTTTTGAGTTAATTTCTTTTTTATAGGTTTATAGTAATTCTGAAATGACATCAGTTCTAAATTTTTCAATCCTCCCTATTACAATGTATAATAAATCCCCAATAAAATTAAGAAAATAGTGGAAAGGTATATAAAAGATAATAATTTTTATTAGATATGCAAATTAAACTTCTATATAACCTCGTCGAAGAAATGGCTGGCGTTAATACTGGAAGAATTGTGGAGATTTTGTTTGGGAAGAAAGATGTTAATGAATTTTTAATTGCTAAAAAAATGGAGTTAACAATAAATCAGGTTAGAAATATTTTATACAGACTTTCCGCCGACGGACTCGTGTCTTTTATTCGTAAGAAGGACAAACGAAAAGGATGGTATATTTATTATTGGACTTTGAAAACTGAGAAGTGTCTGGTGAGGTTGGAGCAGTCATTGATACGAAAAATTGAAAATTTAAATGGGATTTTGACTAATCGAGAAATAAAAAGATATTATGTTTGTAAACCTTGTGAAATTGAAGTTGGCGAGGAAAAAGCACTAGAACATGGGTTCACTTGTGAAGAATGTAGTGAGGTTTATGAATTGGTTAACAACAGCGGACCTATTCGGGATACAAAAGCGAAGATTACTCGAACAGAAAAAGAATTAGAAAACATTCGTGGTGAGCTTGAGTCTGTTCGAGAAAAGGAACGGAAAAAACGAAGTCGGGCAAATAAGAAAGAGATTAAAGAAATAAATGCTAAGAAACTATTGTTGAAAACTGCGAAAGCTGCAGCTAGAAAGAAGATTATGGATGCTAAGAAAAAGGTAGTTAAAAAGAAAGTTTTAGTTAAAAAGAAAACCTCTACGAAAAAGAAAATTGTAAAGAAAAAAAAGATGGCTAAGGAGCCTGTGAAAAAAAAGATGGCTAAAAAATCTTCAGTTAAGAAGAAAGTTAGTTTAGCTAAAAAATTGAAAAAGAAATTTTCTGGGAAGAAGTAGTTATGGAATCACGAGGAATTCTTTCGACATGGACAGGGAAGATTATTGTTGTTAATATTATAGTTTTTATTGGATTTTTAATTTTGCAAAATTTTATCGATCCGAATAATGCAATTTCCTTAGTTGCACTGATGCCGGCTACAGTTCTTGTGGGCGAAGGTTTGTGGACATTTGTGACGAGTATGTTTATGCATGCGGGATTTGGACATTTGTTTGTGAATATGTTTTCGTTGTTTTTTATTGGAAGTTTTGTTGAGAAGTTAATTGGAAAGAAAAGGTTTTTGTGGCTGTATTTTGCTTCTGGAATCTTTGCAGGATTATTTTTCGTTTTGATTGCATTAGCGACAGGGATTGATCTGAATGTTTATGCCGTTGGTGCTTCCGGAGCAATATTTGGTTTGGGAGGCTTACTTGCAATTTTAACTCCCAAGTTACCAGTTTTAGTCTTCTTTATTATTCCTATGCCTATGTGGGCTGCGATGGGATTCTTGATAGTTGTACTTTGGGTACTTTCACTTGGAATCGGGTTACCTATAGGAAATGTCGCACATCTTGGAGGTCTGCTCATTGGGCTCGGTTACGGGTTCTATCTTAAAAAGAAATATCCTCGGAAAACTAAAATGATTAGTAATCACTTTGCGAGATGAAAAAGAAATTTCTAAAGGAGAATTACATTAAATGCGGGAAGTTTTTTGGCGAGTGTCGTTGGCATGTTGTTTTTGCCTTGGCAACTTTTGCTTTGTTATTTATTATAGGTTTTGCTTTTCCGATTTTTTTTAGGGAAGAGATTTTCAATTTTATTGTTGAGATGACTGAGATGATTGAAGGCAGAACTATTTTAGAGTTGATTGGGATAATTTTCTTCAATAATCTGAGAGCGAGTTTTTTTGCGATGATTTTTGGAATTGGTTTTGGAGTTTTTCCATTAATAGTTGGAATTGTTAATGGTTATTTGTTAGGGTTCGTAGCGAGGGAAGCTGTAGTTCGAGGAGGAATTTCAGTAATGTGGCAACTCTTTCCGCACGGAATTTTTGAACTGCCTGCAATACTTTTTTCTATGGGTATTGGATTTAAGATAGGAACTGACTTACTTAGGAAAGATATTAATTTAAAGTATAATTTTAGGGAAGGTTTGAGATTTTTTGCGTTTGTTATTTTTCCCTTGCTGTTGGTTGCAGGAATTATTGAAGGAATTTTAATTGGAATTGTAAATTAAAAAAATTCTTTTAAGTTTTTTTGTTTCCCATAATTCTCTAGTGTTAAGGATTTCTTTTTAATCTTTTCGAGAGAGATTGTGATTCTTGTTTGAATATCTTTGAGAGCTTCTTCAAGGGTATCAAAATTTTTTGATTTGTTGACGAATGCTCTTCGGGTAGTTTCCCTTACGATACCAACTCCGAGAGGGGCATAGTATTCTGGATGGATTTCTCTTAAGATTAAAACTGTGGCTTGACGTTTTATCTTTTCTAAATATTCCGTAGTGGGGAGTCGCATTGCATAATAACCTCCAGTAACATTTGATGCGTAAGTTTTTCGTCCGAAAAAACCTTCATAATCTTGGCTTATCGAAGTTTTATCTCCTGCATAAAAATTTCCGGCTAAGTGTATCTCAATCGCTTCAAATGAAAACTTCCCCGGAAGAATCAATGCTTCAAGATAGTTTCCGACGAAGTTCCCGGAGAACAAAGTTACCTTATTGACTTCAGGATAATGTCTGATTTTTTCTAATTGTTGTTTAGAAATTGTGTCGTCGGTAGCTGTAATGCTCCATCGTGTTGGAACCATTTTTCTTTTTATCTTTGTTCCAAGTAATCCTAAGGATAAAAGCTTTTGAAGATGGTCAACTTTTATATTCGATTTGTAAAGTTCTTCGAGGGCTGTTGTTGCTTTGATATCGTAATCGGAAGTAAGATAATCTACTTTTTTGGAAACTTGAGGATTTTCCTCGAGAACTGCTTTTCTAATTGGAGCTGGATTTGTCATTGGTCGGAAAACTGAATCAGAAGTAAATGCTATTGTAGGTTTTTTCTTTAGAAAGAACTCTGTTGAAACTGGTTTGGATGAGAGTGCAAGTTCCTGAGTTACTTGCTTGAGTTTATCATTTGTTTTGATATGGGTTTTTGCTTTACCATAAATTAGTTGACCTCTTAATCTAAGGATATTTTCAACTGAGAAATTGTTTGCAGACCATTCTTCTGCAGTTGCAAAGTTTGAAATATTATCATTTTCGGAGGGGGCTAAAATTCCTGAGTTGATGTATGGATATCCTATTCTTCCGACGAAAAGTTCTGGTGCAGATTTTCCAGAGAAATGAAGTTTCGGCTTTGGGGCATTATCTATAAATTTATTCAGAATTTTGCAGGGCTTCCCACAAAGTCCTTTGCATTTACATTTAATGTATAATTGCTCCATAATAAAATATGAGAACAGGGGTTTAAATGAATTATTCTACAAGACTATTCAATCCAATAACTAAAGAAACTGCACCGATTAGTATTAACATCCACATGAGACTGCCCTTTAAGAAAGATAAAGCGGCAGCACCGAACCCCGCGAAGTTTACAATCCAAGCATAAATAGGAGTTATAAGAAAGACCAACCCTATTAGTATTCCGATAAACTTATTCATAATTAAAAGACTGATAAAAGGTTTATATATTTTTGGATGGTAAATTTTATAAATAAGTTAATTGTTTAACTATTATGAAAAAGGTGATTGGATATGCTATCTCTGTTGCAGGAATAGCTGTAATGGCATTGGGTTTTGGAATGATTGATTTAAAATTAGAATTTTTAGATGGCGTTGCAGGAAATTATATTGCGGGCGTTGGAATTATTGGAGTTATTGTTGGAGTTATAATTTCTTTGAAGATGGATGGTGGAAAAAAGAATAAGCAAGTTACAGAGGAAGTTCCTATTTACGAGGGTGTTGGAAAGAAGAGGAAGATAGTTGGGTATCGGAAAGATTAGATGTTGTTTTTGATTGTTTTTTCGTAACGAGTTTTGAGTTTTTCGTATTCTCTATCTGTAAAATATTTTCTATTGTCTTCTAATTCATCTAACTTTTTTTGTGCTTCTACTCTTCTTTCTACTTTTCTTTCTGTCCTGATTTTTCTAATAGAAGATAATCCTAATTCTGAATGAATACTTTTATCAAAAATCATCGAGATGATAACAAAACCTATAGCTATCCAATAAATCCAGTTTGCACTTCCGAGGTCTTCATATCTAAATGACCAGAGTGCAAAAAATGAAGCTGCGAAAACTACCCATCCAGTTCTTCTTCCGAATGGTCCTATTCCTGACTGATGAATAAAAAAGAAATAAATTGTCAATGGAAGAAATACTGTCACTCCCACTGCTAATGTTCCATATTGTAACATGATCGCTTGGACGAAATTATCTGGAAGATATCTTATCGCCAAGATAGAAACTGCACTTGATATTATCCACTGGATGGGCTTGTTGTTCTCTCCTCCAAAGATTGTGTTTTGTTTTATAACTGTGTAAGTGATTATCAAAACTAATGTAAATAACAATAATTTTGCAAAAAGAAATTCGTCGAAACTGTTTATGCTGAGAATTGTATCTCCTATAAATCTAATTAAAACCACTATCGCTTCTCTGAATCCATCAGTTAGTTGCTCGACTCCCTGAACAGGACCTGCCGTTACCAACGACGAAAACAAGATTATCAGAAATGCTAAGATTCCACCGTTTCTTTTCATAGTGATGTTAGATATTTGAAGTTTAAAAGATTTGTTATGTTCGACGAAATTTTGACCTAAACCGCATTAATGAGACATTCGTACTTTTCTAGTGGTGTTTGATAGTGAATTCCCTGATGTAATCTTTCTTCATTATAATATTTCACAAATCTTTTAAGCGTGTCCTCACCTTGCCTGA
>JAYEHV010000007.1:6667-21053 GCA_034716495.1 Nanobdellota archaeon | reverse complement strand
TGTAAATCTAGTTATCTTAATAAGATTTCTTGCGTCGATATTATTTCTATTAGCTCCAGGTTTCCCAATGCCTTCTACTTCTAGGGAATTGATAGTCATATTTTGATCTAAGAAAAAATAATAGTCATACTGTGTGTTGAATAGACTTTTTGTGAGAGTATAGTTGTTTTCGGTGTAAATAATTTCATAAAGTCTTTCTAGTTTTGTTTCATTAATTTTGTTTTCGTCGCTAATTCCCAAGGTAATTACATTAGTTGAATTCCAATCAAAAGGATGACCTGAAGACATTAAATTATCTGCAATAATCTTTCCATCATAAAAGAGGAATTCAAAATTCTCTTGGGCTTCGCCAGGTTGATTTAATGAATAGAGAAAGAACACTATTATCCCTACTAAGAAAAGTACGAGCCCCGTTAAAATATCAAACCCCCATATTTGTGCTCGTTTTTTAATTCTCATGCGTTAAGATAAATCACTCCATTTGTTTTTTTAATTGTATTAGTTGTTATGTTAATCTCCCCTACGACAGCAGCCACGGGAAGAGTTAGTGCATGACGATTGTTTGTTGTTTTTACATAGATAACTCCAGAGGTTATATTGATTTCATAATCTAAATTTCCAGCCTTTTGGGGAAGTTCAAATTCTCGGAGGTATCCATCTCCTGATTGCAATGCAAGGCTGACTTCGCTCTGGACGATTAGTGCAATTTCTTTTACTAAAAGATTCTCTCTTTGATATGTTTTATCTCTTGTGTTTTCTTGGATTACTAAAAGAAAGATTGAAGCAAAAAAAAGTATTGTTCCAAGAATAATAATAAACTCTACACTGACTTGAGCTTTTTTGTACTTCATTTTAATTTTGAGATATTACTGCGTGAGTTGAATTAGCGACAATAATCAAATTTTTTATACCTGAAACTGATGAAATTTCTTCAGTAGAGCTCTCGGCTAGGGGAACATTACTTGAGAAAGAAATCTTATTCTGTCCTGTTATTAAATAATATGTAATCACGACAGTGTTGTTAATTATCTCAATATCCTGAACTCCGTCGGGAAGACGGGCGGAAATAGTTGCTTTTGATGGTTCCCCTGCATAAAACACTGTTTCAGAAGTTGATATAATCTTATTCGCGAAGCTGTTAATCTGACTTGATTTTATTCGGTCATTTATCGTACCACTATAGGAATATCCAATACCTAAAATTCCAATTATAACAAATGTTAGAAATCCCATCAAGATTAAGAACTCCATACTTGATTGTGCATTTTTCCATCTAAATAATCCCATCTCTCGTTACTTGATTAGAAAATTAGATTAATAAAAGTTCTTATTGATTTCATCAGAAGTAAACAAGATATTTGGGGAAGGTTTTTGCTAGAAATAAAATGAGAAAAAACGAATTAAAATTATGCAATGACAGAATCCTTGCGAATCAAAAAGTCCTACGGATTTTTGCTAATGATATCGGAATTTAACGAAGTCGTGAGCGTAGGGCGCCCTATAAACTTTAGAGTAGTTACAAGAGAGGGATTTATAAAGTTTAGTTTAATTCTTTTTATAATATGGATAGAAAAATTGCTAAAACATTAGTTGATGAATTAGAAAAACATGGAAGTCTTGTTACTCCAGATAGAAAATTATTTTTGAACGAATTGGTTTCAGCATATATTCCTGAATCATCAAAATTTTATGAAGTTCTTCCAGGTGAAAAACAATCGGTACAAGAAAGTGGTCGATACCATTATCTTTCATTAAGAAGAATTCTAAGAAATGGAAATGCAAAGGATTATCAATTATCTCAAGGGAAAAAAACATATGAAGCTATCGCATCTGCTTTTGGTGCATATTCATCAGATACTTTAAGCAGAAATTTAAGGTCGGATGGAACATTAGTAGAGATGATGGCAAGATGCGATGAACCATTTTCATTGCTCGGTAAATTTCAATCATATGATTTTGATAATCCTGGGGGTGCATTATTTGTTGTAACTCGACCAGTTTTGGTAATTCCTAATGCAAAAGATATGAAACCAATTCATGATTGGGAAGAAGCAAATACAACTTATGAAAAAGAAGTTGGACTTTTCTTTAGACATCCGAAAAGAATTAAACCACAAGAATATCTTTCTCAATAAATCTTCTAGGCGCCCGTAGTCCACGATTGCAATTAATATAAATTTGGAGTTGTAGGTTTTTCAAGATTATGCAATGACAGAGTCCTTGCGAATCAAAAAGTCCTACGGATTTTTGCTAAACAATATCTTTATAAAATTGGTAGTTTATGAACTATTAGGTATTACCAAGATGATAAAAGAGATGGATGTAATTTTTACAGGAATTTGGATGATTTTATTTTTAGTTATAGCTAACGGGGCATATCTACTTTATCAAACTGAAAATCCTATAGGTTTTATATCAGGGAATTCTATTGAAGAAACAGTAAGGGGGTTTTATGAGATAAGTTCTGTAAATCATAGGATACTTATTGCATTTCAATTCTTCTTAGTATTAGTGATTGTTGTTTCTTTTTTCATGATTATTCGAAAATTTAAATCGAAGAAAAAATTATTAAAGAGTGATTTTATAATTGGAGGGAATACTAACTCTAAAACAGACCTGGATACATTATATGAAATATTAAAACACAAGAAAGAGATAGATATAGAAGATATTGGGAAAGTGTTTAAGGTTAATCGAGAGGTTGCTTTGGAGTGGTCAAAGATATTAGAAAATGGAAATCTTGCAATAATTGATTATCCGGGATTTGGGCGACCGGTTTTGAAGTTATTAGGAGAAAATAAAATGGACGAATCTTTATCTAAGAATAATGTTATGAACAAACAGAATGTAGGGAATCGAACGGTTAAAAACAAAATTAAAGAGGGAAATCCTCAAGAAGTTGTTCAAGTTAAGAAAGTTGTCTCTTCGAAAAAAATTTCTAAAAAAGAGACGAAAAGAAATTTAAAAATTAAAAAACGGGCGGAAAAAAAGGCTAGAAAAAATAGCAGAAAGATTGAGAAAATAAAAAAGATTAAGAAGAAATCAAAAAAACGGTGATTAAATGAAAAGTAAAGTTAAGGTTGTTAAAAAGTTGAAAGAGAAGATTTTTTTGAGGAAGGGTGTTCTTGAGAATTATGTAATACAATCTGATAAGTCAATAGCTATAAATGTTGAAATCAAAAAAGATGAAACTTCAACAACCTATAATTTAAAGGTTCCAAAGATTAATCCTGCTACAAAAGTATTGCTTGAAGATATTCGAAATGATTTAATTAGTGCTACGACGGTGGGAATGAGGGAGATTGTTGATCCAAATGCTGTTGACATGATTAGAGAAAAATTTGTGAAAGAGGCGGAAGGTCTTCTTGAAAAAAAGATTCCTACACTTGTCGGAGAAACTAAGAAAATTCTCGTTAATAAATTAATGCAAGATATGTTAGGTTTGGGAGAGATTGAATTTTTGATTAATGATTGTAATTTAGAGGAGATCGTAATTCCTTCTTCAAAAGAACCTATAATGGTCTTTCATAAAAAATATGGTTGGCTTCCGACGAATCTTACTATAAACCGAGAAGATGAGATTATTAATTATTCAAATATTACTGCAAGAAGAGTTGGAAGGCAAATTACTGTTCTAAGTCCTTTGTTAGATGCGCATCTGGTTTCGGGGGACAGAGTTAACGCCGTGCTTTATCCTATTAGCACAAAGGGTAACACAATCACTATTCGGAGATTCGCAAGAGACCCTTACACCGTTATTGATTTAATTGAAAATAAAACTTGTGATTTAAGGGTTGCGGCATTGCTATGGCTTGCAGTAGAATATGAAATGAATGTAATTATTTCTGGAGGTACAGCTTCGGGGAAGACGGTTCTTCTTAATGCGTGTATGCCTTTTATTCCGCCGAATCATCGAGTGATTAGTGTGGAGGATACCCGAGAATTGATGCTTCCAGAATTTTTATATTGGACTCCCTTGGTTACTCGAAGTCCCAATCCTGAAGGGAAGGGGGCAATTACTATGCTTGACCTTCTTGTTAATTCTTTGAGGATGAGGCCTGACAGAATTGTTTTGGGAGAAATGAGGCGGAAAGAAGAGGCGATGGTGCTATTTGAGGCAATGCATACCGGTCATTCTGTTTATGCTACTATGCATGCAAATTCTGCGACAGAAACTATTTCTAGATTGATTAATCCTCCACTAAGTATTCCTGCAAACCTTCTTAATGCAGTAAATCTGAACGTGGTTATGTTCAGGGACAGGAGGAAGGGGATAAGGAGGGTGTTTCAAGTTGCGGAATTTAATACAGGTGAGGGTCGAGCAGATGCTAATATCATTTACAGATGGATTCCAGAAACTGATGAAATTATCAAGCATTCGGAAAGTTCGAGATTTTTTGAAGAGATATCAAAAAATACAGGGATGACTTATGAAGAATTGGAAAAGAATCTTGAAGAGAAGAAAAATATTATAACCTGGTTGATAAAAAATAAAATAAGAAGTTTGAAGAATTTTGGAAAAGTGATGAATCATTATTATTCAAATAAAGACAACCTTCTGAAAGAGATTAAGCAAAATAATGTGAAGATGTTTAAAGAGGAGAATTAAGGATGATAATTAAAATCTTAGGGGGGTTTTCTTCCAATGAAATTTAAAATTCCGTTTACAACCTCCACTATAATAAGATTAAAGGCTAACTCAAAATCTTTTTCTTCGAAATTTAGACACAAGAAAGAATCTTCATTGGGAGACTGCCTCCAGGGAGTTGATGTCAATTTAACTCGTGAAGAATATCTTGGAATTGTTCTAAGGTCTTTTGTTTGTTTTTTTGTTTTTTTGTTTTTTTTGTTTAGTGCTATTTTTGTGGTTATAGGTATAAATTTTTTTTATATCTTAAGCTTCGGTCTTGCTTTTATAATTTCTATATTTATCTCGTTTAGTCAACTTGCTTATCCTCGAGTATTTGTTTCTAAAAAGGAAAAAGATATAGAGAAGAATTTAATATTTGCATTGGAAGATATTTTAATCCAACTAGATTCCGGAATTCCTTTATTTAATATTATAACTAACATCTCTAGTTCGGATTATGGGGAATTAAGTGTTGAATTTAAGAAAGCAGTTAAAAAAATTGGCTCGGGAAAGCCCGAGGCGGAAGTTTTGGCAGACATTAGTGCAAAGAGTCACTCCGTTTTATTCAAACGAGCTCTTTGGCAAATCAGCAACGGACTGAACGCAGGAAGTGATATGTCTATGATTATACGAGAGAATATAAAAATGCTAAATGAAGAACAAATGATCCAAATTCAAAATTATGGGAATCAGTTAAATCCCTTAGTTATGATGTATATGTTAGTTTCTGTGATAGTTCCGGCATTGTCAGTTAGTTTTATTACAGTTATCGCCTCGATGATAGGTCTTGAAGAAAATCTTACGATAGGAATATTTTTAGGACTTTTTGTTTTTGTTTTACTTTTTCAAATAATTTTTTTAGGATTAATTAAATCAAAGAGGCCGAGCTTACTATGAGTGTTGAGAAAAAATTTAAAATTAGATTGAGTAAGGAAGAGGTTATGGTTGAAAGAAGGGGAAAGATGGCTATAGGGATAATTGCAATTCTTATAAGTATAATCGTGTTTGCCGTTTATGGTAATATTATTTTATCAGGGGTATCACTTGCAGTAACCTTTGTAGCACTTTTTTTAACTTTTAGATTAATAACCTCGTTGAAGAAATCTGCAAGGATAACAAAGATAGAGGGAGTTTTTCCAGATTTCTTACAATTGGTTGCAAGTAATCTACGGGCTGGAATGACAATAGATCGGGCGATATTTTTGAGTTCTCGACCGGAATTTGCTCCGCTAGATGAAGAGATTCTTAGGACTGGAAAAGATATTTCTACTGGGAAACCAGTGGAACTTGCATTAAAATCTATGTCCGATAGAATTGGTTCTGAGAAGATTGAGAAAACTTTTTTGATAATTTTTTCGGGAATTTGTGCAGGAGGAAATTTAGCAATTTTGTTAGAAGAAACTTCTAGAAATATGAGGCAAAGAGAATTTATAGAAAAGAAAGCTGCTTCTCAAGTGTTGATGTATATTATCTTCATATTTTTAGCGGTATCAATTTTTGCTCCAGGACTTTTCTCGCTTTCTGGAATTTTGGTTGAAACTATGACAAATCTTATGGGCGGTATTAGTCTCGAGTCCCTACCTCAGAATCTTCCAGTATCTTTCTCTACGATAAATATCTCTGTGGATTTTGTTTTTTATTTTTCGATAGTATTCATAATTGTAATGAATATTATGGCTTCACTTGTTTTGGGACTTGTAGGTAAGGGTAATGAAAAAGAGGGATTGAGATATCTTCCAATAATGCTCATCTTAAGTTTGAGTATATTTATTGTATTAGGGAAAATATTATCGGGAGTTATAGTTAGTCTTACGGGTTAGCATAAGTTTTTATATATGTTTCATTAAAAGAGAATATGGCGAAAA
The DNA here is from genome assembly GCA_034716495.1 of Nanobdellota archaeon. Taxonomy (GTDB): domain Archaea; phylum Nanobdellota; class Nanobdellia; order Pacearchaeales; family GW2011-AR1; genus JAGVXH01. The sequence goes on along the minus strand of JAYEHV010000007.1, from coordinate 14,558 downwards.
AGAAAAAAGTTGTGAAGAAAAAAATTCGGTTTAAGGAAACTCCTCTTAAACCAACCAAGGCAATAAAAAATAATGTTCGAAGTAAAACTTCAAAAAAGAAGATTGAAAGAGTTCCTACAGGGATTAAAAATTTAGATAAAATTATTGATGGAGGATTTGAAAAAAATTCTACGAATCTAATTGTTGGGGGGAGTGGAAATGGGAAATCTATCTTTGCGATGCAGTTTTTAATGAAGGGTTTAAAGTTGGGGGAGAGTGTGTTATATGTTGCTTTTGAGGAAAAGAAAAAAGATTTTTATAGGAATATGTTGGAACTTGGGTGGGATTTAGAAAAATATGAAAAATTAGGAAAGTTTTTCTTTTTATCGTATACTCCTGGAAAAATAAAGACTATGTTGGATGAGGGTGGGGGAGATATTGAAATGATTGTGTTAAGTAAGAAAGTTCAGCGAGTTGTAATGGACAGTATAACTACATTTGTGATGTTATTTGAACGGGATGTTGAAATGAGGGCGCAAGCATTAGGTTTATTTTCTCTTCTTAAAGGTTGGACATGTACCTCACTTTTAGTTTATGAAAGGGATCCATTAATTGACAAAAAACAATCTTCTAGAGTTCTTGAGTTCGAAGCTGATTCTTTGATTTTTCTTTATTTTACCCGGTTGAATAGGAAAAGGGAAAGATTCTTAGAGATTTATAAAATGAGGGGAACTAACCATTCGACGAATATCTTTCCATATAGTATTCGTAAGAATATTGGAATTGAACTTTCTCCTAAACCTTATTCTGGAAAATTAGACCGTTTTAAGTCTACATAGATACATTTCTTTGTTTTTAGTTTCAATTTTTGAGAATGCCTACAAGTTAGAGTTAAAATAGATAAATAGGAAATAATATTTTTTTGCCTCACCAGAGGTATACCCCATGGGTGCACCTCACCCAATAGAAGAGACGCGCTTAATCCTTTCAGGACAGATAGCAAAAACTTCGTTTTTGGATTTAGAGGGGATTTCCTTAGTCCTTCGGACATTAAAGGGTTTCGTTCGGTTGCACCTCACTACACCCAAATTTAAAAGAACCTCCCCGATTAGGGAGTGGAAAAATAAATAAAAATAAAAAATAAATTTATGCTACTGGTGCTGAGACTGATCCTGTAGATGTTAATGGAAGCGAACTACCCGGTCTAAGATAAGTTACAACAATATCTCCTGAAAAAGTGGTTCCCGCGTTTGCATCGGTACAAGTCAGTGTGATAATCTGCGCGGCTGATGATGAGCCATCGAAGCTGGCATCCTGGGTGCAACCCTTTCCAGTTATATTGACTGTTACTGAACTTAGAGTTTCTCCACCCTTGTTCATAATTTCTAAATTTACTGTATCCTCAGATGCACTAGATGCAACACCATAGAATGGAGCATTTATAAAAATAGAACTCGAACCTGTTTGATTAAAGTAGAAATACGAACCTAGAGCACCTATAACTATTATCGCGGCAAGAATTGCCCAACCATAAGTCATTAAAAACTCTAAAGCTGCCTGTCCTTTTTTATTATTCATTTTACCTCCTTTTCATTGTTAATAATTTTGTCTAATTAAATATGGGAAAGTTGATATATAAATATTCCTATAAACGTCAGTGTTATTAAAATTTTGGATAGCTAATCATAGATTGATAAAATTTATAAACTGATTTTAATACCAAGGAAGATGGCAGGAGAAATGACAATGCCCGGAATGGGCGGGGGTTTGATGCGTTATAAGGAAGAATATAATTCTAGATTTAAATTTGGTCCTGGCGTTGTAATCGGAATGATTATCGCAGTAATTATTTTTGTCGTCGGACTTAGAGTTTTTATTAAGTAAAATGTTTCCTGGAATGAATGCTGCGAAGATGCAAGGGATGATGAAAAAGATGGGAATTTCCCAAACTCCACTTAATGTTAAGAGAGTTATTTTTGAGATTGAAGAGGGGAATTTGATTATTGATGAACCGTCGGTAATTCGAGTTATGATGCAGGGGCAAGAAACTTATCAGGTTTCAGGTGAGGCTCGAGAAGAGGAATTGAAGAGTTTTAGCGAGGAGGATGTTGCGATGGTCGTTGAGAAAACTGGAAAAGGTGAAAATGAAGTTAGGGAAGCTTTAGGGATGAGTGAGGGAGATATTGCTGAAGCAATTATGAAGTTAAAGGATTGATTCTTAAGTATAATAATTAATAAAAAGAGTTCTTGGTTTATTGAAAGATGAAAGATTCTATTGAATTGTTAATCAATGCGAAATATCATTTAGCCGTGGCTGATAGAATGTATAGAGGTTATAGTGAATTTGCTGATAAAAGATTTCTTATTGGAGTAATTAATGAATCTGCTAGAGCTGTTTCAAATTTAATTAAGGCTTTTTTGATTTATGAAGGGTTTAGAGGAGGAAACAGTTTGAAGAATATGAATATTTTTATGAAAATTGTGGCTCCAAAATATCTTGATGAATTAACTCGTGGGAATTTGTTTAAGGTTCTTGAAATTGAACGGGCACAGAAAAATTCTCCGATTGAATATGCCAAGGGAGAGAAGATTATTCTATTAATTCGTGGAAAGTATAGATTTCTAACTGCGGGGAGAATTGGAGAATTTATTGAATCTATGAAAAAGGGTATTGTAGCATTCCCCGGAAATTTTCGACACATATAAAAAGGTCATTCACTTGATTTTTTGCACTGAAAGGTTGGAAATTATGATTGAGAATATTGTAAAAGAAAAGACAAGTGCCGATCATCTATTGTATGTGAGTTTGAAATATACAAAAACTTGTGATGTTATTTTAAATTTGTTAGCTCGGTGGAAAAGTTTAATTGAGATTAGTTTTGACGCTCTGCTCGAGAAAGGTGTTGAGGCGGGTAAGGTGCCTCACGCTCCAGAAAGTCCAAAACAACGAGTTGAATTTATGAAAAAATATTTTAAAAACTCTAAGGAAATTCAGGCGATAGTCCCATTATACATTTTTTTTAAAAGAGTTCCTGATTTAAACAAGACTCGAAGAGGAGAATTCAGAAAAAATGTTGGATTAATGGTAATCGAGTCAACAAAAACTACTGAGATTGATATGGAAAAACTATGGGAATATGCTGAAATTGTTGAGAAATTTATTGATAAAGTGAAAAAAATTCTTTCAAATTAAGCTAAACAAAATTTATAAAGCAAGTTTTTCTGATATCTTTACTTTGTATTAAAATGGCAAGGATAATTGTTATAAATTCGGGGAAAGGCGGTGTCGGTAAAACTACAACTGCGATTAACCTTGGAGTATCTTTAAATAAGTTGGGTAAGGAAGTTATTATCGTTGATGCTAATTTAAACACTCCAAATATTGGTTTGCAACTTGGGGCTCCTATCGTCCCGGTTACATTGAATCATGTCTTGAAAGGGACTGCTAATGTTGAGGAAGCAATCTATGAACATTCATCTGGGACTAAGATTGTTCCTTCTTCACTTTCGATTGAGGAACTCACAAAGTTTAATACTAAAAAGATCCCAGGGGTTGCTAAGGAATTGGGTAAGATGTGTGAATATGTTATCATTGATTCGGCTGCAGGATTTGGTGAAGAGGTTATTGCTTCTCTCGATGCTGCTGATGAAATCATTATTGTAACTAATCCTGAAATGCCTGCTGTCACTGATGCATTGAAAGCTGTTAAGGTTGCTAGAAAGATGGGTAAGGAAATTAATGGAATTGTTGTTACCCAGCATAGGAATGCGAATTATGAAATGTCATTACCTTCTATAAAGTCGATGTTAGAATCTCAAATTATCGGTGTTGTCCCAGAAGATAAATCTGTAAAAGAAGCTTTGAATTTAAGAGATGCTGTTGTTCATACCCATCCGAGAAGCAAGGTTGCTAAAAAATATTATGAGATTGCCCGTAAAGTTTCTGGCGAAAAGATTGATGAAAAACGAGGGTTTTTTGTTAGGTTGTTTAGGTGATAGATCTATTCTGTTGATTGATTAGTTAACCATTGAGGGTTATAATATCATTTTCTTCGAGAAAATTGTTAAAAGGTTTCAAAATTAATTGCCCTTTGAAAAAAAGATAATCCTTAGAGTATTTTGAATGATCAACTTTTTTCGTTTTGAGGTTTATATTTTTTTAAATAAAATTGGTGCTTTTTTGATGTCATCAGTTTTGAATACTTCTAAAATTTTCTCTGCAGATTCTGGAATAAATGGAGAAAGTATCTTCGCTGTTTCTCGAATTGATTCTACCAGTTGGTATAAAACTTTTTTGTTGTGAGTTTCCCAAGGTTTTTTGGATTGGATAAATTCATTGCAAATATCGATGAATGCAAATACTTCATTAAGAGCCTTATCAATTTCATAATCATCTATTAGCTTTTCAATTTTTGTTAGTTTCAGTTTTTTAACCAATAGTCCTGAATTCTTTTCAATTCCATATTTTTCTGCTAGTGCTGATGTTCTGGAAACTAAATTTCCCAACTTGTTTGCGAGTTCGTCGTTATGTCTTTGGATTAAAGCTTCTTCACTAAAATCTCCGTCGTCTCCTGTTGCGAAAGGAAATTGTCTTAGGCAAAAGTACCTTACTGAATCAGCACCATATTTTTCTACAAGCGTTATTGGAGATATTGCATTGCCTAGTGATTTTGATATTTTTTGTCCGTTGAAAGATAGGAATCCGTGATTGAATGTTGTTTTTGGTAGCTCGATTCCAGCAGATTTTAGCATCGCTGGCCAGTATACTGTATGAAACCAAGCGTTATCTTTTCCTAATAAATGAACTGTCGGCTCACCCCAAAAATCTTCGCGACCTTTTTCTCTCGTTGCAGTATAGTAATTGATTAATGCGTCGAACCAAACATAAGTTACATGCTTTTTGTCGAGGGGAAATGGTATACCCCAATCGAAAGAAGTCCGTGTTATGCTTAGATCTTTTAACCCCTCTTTTACTCTGTTTATGATTTCGTTTCTTCGAGATTTTGGTAAGATGAATTCAGGATGCTTTTTGTAATGGTCTAGGAGAAATTTTTGATATTTTGATAGTCTAAAGAAGTATGTTTCTTCTTCGATTTTTTCTAGAGGTTTTTTATGTTGAGGGCATATTAATTCAGGGCAATCTTTTTCAGTATAATATGCTTCACAACCTGTGCAATAAAATCCTTTGTAATTTCCAAAATATATGTCTCCATTTGCCTCGCATTTTTTTATGAACTCCGCTACAACTTTTTGATGATCTTTATCTGTTGTTCGGATGAATCTATCGTAATTTATGTTTAGAGATTTCCATGCTTTTTTGAATTTTTTTGAGACTTCATCAACAAATTCTTGAGGAGTCTTTTCAGATTTCTTTGCGGCATCTTCAACTTTCTTCCCATGCTCGTCGGTTCCTGTAACGAATAAGACTTCATTGCCGTTTAGCTTGTTCCATCTAGCTAAAACATCCGCTACGATTTTTTGATATGCGTGGCCAATGTGTGGCTCGGCGTTTACGTAGTCTATTGCTGTTGTTACGTAAAATTTTTGTTTCATACTTTAGAAAGATTAAGTCGGTATAAAAATTTATCGAGACAAATGATTTATCTAACTAAGAGAAGAATTTTTATAGGACATTTACTAGCTTTTTGAATGAAGAGGAAAGGAAGTGTTGTTAGAGTTGATCATCCGATTGTTCAGAAAAAGATTGAGAAGAGTTTAGATTTGAGTATTAAGGATGGTTCGCTTTATTCTATATCATCAGGATTCGGGTTATCATATCTTTCACCGTTTGCTTTGGTTTTGAACGCTACCTCGAGTCAGATTGGTATATTGTACGCGATTATGAGTTTGCTTCCGGGTATTGTTCAGGTTAAGGCATCGGAACTTATTAGAAAATTTTCTAGAAAAAAGATTGTTCTTCAAAGTGTTATGGTTCAGATTCTCCTTTGGATTCCGATTATACTGACAGGTGTTTTATTTTATATGGGCGTTCCTTATATGATTTGGGTTTTGATTGCACTTATTGGTCTGCTTTATGTCTTTAGTGCGATTGCTCATCCTGCATGGTTTTCTTGGATGGGTTCATTGATCCCTGAAGAAAGAAGGGGGAAATATTTTGCTAAGAGAAATCGAGTGATGGGTTTTTTTGGTTTGATTGCTATGATACTTGGTGCAATTATTTTAGATAGTATGAAGAGGGTGGGAATTTCAGAGGGAAATATTTTAGGTTGGACTCTTTTAGGGTTTGGAATTTTGTTTGTCCTCGCTGCATTGACACGATTAGGATCTTGGACGCTTTTGACAGGACAGTATGAACCGAGATTGAAAGTTAGAAAGAAGGATGGTTTTTCGTTCCGGCAATTTTTGAAAGTTGCTCCGTCTACCCCCTTTGGAAGATTCGCTTTGTTCCGAGGAGCTTTTAGCATTGCAATAGGAATTGCGGGTCCATTCTGGGCGGTCTATATGTTGAGAGATTTGGGATTCTCGTATATGTGGTTTATGGGGATTACTGTTTCAGGAATTGTGTTCCAACTTTTATTTTTACCTTTGCTGGGTAAGGCTTCGGATAGATTTGGAAATGTTAGGATTATGGGAATTTGTTCTGGATTAATTTTCATAGCTCCATTTCTTTGGATTGCCTCTACTTGGATAAGTTCGGATTTGGGTGTTAAGATTTATTTGTTATTTGTTCCGGCCATTGTGAGCGGTTTTGCTTTTGCTGGTTATAATCTCGCGACGAATAATTATGTTTATGATGCAGTTAGTGTTCAGAAGAGGGGCTTTGGAGTTTCATATATGAATCTGCTTGTAGGAATTGGAACTTTTGTCGGAGCGAGTATTGGTTCTCTAATTGCGTTGGTTGGGGTCTCATTTATGAACTCTGTGTTGTTTATCTTTTTGATATCAGGAGTTAGTAGATTTTTAGTAGCAGTTTTTGGAATAAAGTATTTGCGAGAAGTTCGACATGTTAAAAAGTTCTCTTCACATTACCTTATTAAGGAGTTCAGACCTATGCAGGGTATTGTTCGGGAGGTTAATTATTTGGGACATCTTGTAAAGAAGGTGGAACATTATATTTAAATAGTGGGAATTGTTTTTATGAAAATGTTTAATAAAAAGTGTCCTGCGTGTGCAAGGAATATTAAGAAAGATTTTAGTTATTGTCCTTATTGCGGAGCTTCGTTTAAAGTGAGTGCTGAAAAAAATAATTTTGGGATGTTGGGTCGAAATGATTTTGTTGAAGAGCGTCAACCAGAATTGAAGTTGCCTTTTGGAATGAAGAATATTGTTAATTCTTTAGTAAGACAATTAGAGCGGGAGATGAATGGTAAGATGTCGTCTAATGGAGCTAAAGGATTTAAGATTAAAATTGCGATGGGTCAGCCACAGATGAAGCAGGTTGTTCGGAGGGAGTCTGAGAAAGCTGAATCAGTTCCAGAAGTTTCTGAGAGAGAGGTTAATAGACGGGCGGGTTTGCCAAAGGTTGAAGTTGAATCGAAGGTTAGGCGACTTGCAGATAGGATTATTTATGAGATTGAGGCGCCGGGAGTTCAGGCGAAAAAGGATGTCGTTATAGCAAAATTAGCTTCGGGATTAGAGATTAAAGGATATTCTCAAGATAAATGTTATGTTAAGTTTATCCCTTTAACTGTTGAGATTCTAGGGTACCATGTTGAAAAGGGGAAGATTTTTGTCGAGTTGAGAGCTTAGGTTAATTTTATAAATTGAAATTTCGGTTAATTATTGCGAGCCCGTAGCGCAGCCAGGTAGCGCACCGCTCTGATAAGGCGGGGGTCCTGAGTTCAAATCTCAGCGGGCTCATAGAGATTTGAACGAAGGACAAGTCCTGAGCGAGTAAAACGCTTTGAGCAAAACTAACTAAAAATCTTTTTGCGAAATGCATTTTGCGAGT
>JAYEHV010000007.1:0-6567 GCA_034716495.1 Nanobdellota archaeon | reverse complement strand
AAAATCTCAGCGGGCTCATAGAGATTTGAACGAAGGACAAGTCCTGAGCGAGTAAAACGCTTTGAGCAAAACTAACTAAAAATCTTTTTGCGAAATGCATTTTGCGAGTAAAATCTCAGCGGGCTCATAGAGATTTGAACGAAGGACAAGTCCTGAGCGAGTAAAACGCTTTGAGCAAAACTAACTAAAAATCTTTTTGCGAAATGCATTTTGCGAGTAAAATCTCAGCGGGCTCACTTGTAGTAAAGTTTTAAAAAGGAAATTTTGATAAGTAGAATATGGGAATTGCGAAATATTTGAGAGAAGCTTGGAAAAAGCCGGATGTTAAGTTGCTTAGGGCACGAATGATTGAGTGGAGAAAGTCTGAAGTGATTACTCAAGTTGATAAACCATTAAGGATTGATAGAGCCCGGGCATTAGGGTATAAAGCAAAGAAGGGAATTACTGTCGTTAGAATTAGGGTTGGGCGAGGAGGTCACAAGAAAAGTCGGCCAAATAAAGCTCGTAGGACTAAGAGATTGCATATTAGGAAAAATTTAAAGATGAATTATAAAGAGATTGCGGAACAGAGAGTAGCCCGGAAGTTTAGTAATATGGAAGTTTTGAATTCTTATCAGGTTGGGAAAGATGGAATGAATTATTTCTTTGAGGTTATTTTAGTTGATAGAGAAGCTCCGGAAATTAAGAGGGATAAACAATTAGGTTCGTTCGTTAAAGCTCCTAAGAGAAGAGCTTTGAGAGGAATTAGCTCGGCTGGAAGGAAAGCACGTGGTTTAAGGAATAGTTCGATTAAGTGTCCAAAGGTTAGGCCGTCGTTGAAAGCGAATAGAGGGCGGGGGAATTAGATGATTAAGAAAATTAAAAGATTATACCGAGCGAATGAAAAGGATTCAATGGTCGGTGGAGTTTGTGCAGGTATTGCTAATTATTTCGATGTTGATCCGACGCTGATTAGATTAGGTTGGATTTTGATGACTATTTTTAGTTTTGGGATTGGATTTTTTGGGTATCTAATTATGTGGATAGTTATGCCTAAGAAATAAACCTTAGAAAAAAATTATAATTTTTGGTTGAGCCATTCTTTGATTTTCTCTTCGGGTTGTGCACCGACAAATTCGTCAACGATTACTCCATTTTTGAAAAGTTTTACTGAGGGGATTGACATCACGCCGAACTTGCTTGCTTGTTCTTGATTGTTGTCTGTCTCGGCTTTTGCCAGGATGAACTTGCCTTCGTATTCTGTGGCTAGTTTCTCGAGGGTCGGTTTTAACATCATACAAGGTCCGCACCAGCTCGCCCAGAAATCTACTAGGACAGGGATTGTCTTTGATTTGTTTATTACTTCAGTTTCAAAATTTAAATCGGTTACTTCTATTTCCATAATATTGTTAGGATTGATTTTTTTATAAAGGTTTTGGGTGTTGTACGAACAGTAAGATTAAATAGGTTTGTCGCTTTGAAAGATTATGGATTATTTGAAGTTGTGTAATGTTTATCATGCGTTGGAATCAACGACAAAGGGACTTGAGAAGACTGAGATACTTGCGAAGTTTCTAAGTGAAATTCGCGATAATCCTAAGTTGATCTACCTGTTGCAAGGAAATGTTTTTGCAGATTATGACCATCGAGAACTCGGGATTTCGCATCAGTTGGTGATTAAGACCATTGGAAAAGTAGGGGGAATTCCTGAAGCTGAAGTTGTTGATGCATTTAAGGAACTTGGAGATTTGGGTAAGGTTGCGGAATCTTTATTGGGGAATAAGAAGAAACAAACGGCTTTGTTTTCTAATAAATTAAGTGTCGAGAAGGTTATGACAAATTTGCAGAGATTACCGTCGCTGGAAGGAAAGGGAACTGTTGAGATTAAGATTGGTTTAATTGTTGAGTTGTTGCATTCAGCGACACCGATAGAGGCGAAGTATATTATACGGACAGTTCTTAGTGATTTGAAGATTGGGGCGGGGTCTGGGATTTTGAGGGATGCTATAGTTAGATATTGCTTTAAACCTAAAGATATAGGGGATAAAAAAGTTTATGGTGTTGCTGTTCAGGAAGCATATGATAAATCTACAGATTTTGCAGAAGTTTTTACTAAGGCTTGTAGTAATGAATTAGAAAAAATTAAGTTGAAGCCTGGAAAACCCGTGAAGGTAATGTTATTCCCGAAGGCAAAAGATATAGAGGATGCATTCCGAATTGTTGGAAAACCTGCCGCGTTTGAATATAAATATGATGGATTCAGGGTTATGATTAATAAAGAAGAAAACGGTCAGATTAAAATTTTTACTCGACGTCTTGAAGAAGTTACAAAACAATTTCCAGATATTGTAGAGTATGTTCTAAGCCATGTAAAAGGTAAGAGTTTTATCTTAGATGCTGAGGCTGTCGGATTTAATGCGAAGACGAAGAAGTATACTGATTTTCAGGCGATTAGTCAGAGAATTCGTCGGAAATATGATATCCATGAAATAAGGAAGAGGCTGCCTATTGAGCTAGCAGTTTTTGATATTATATATTATGATGGAAATAACTTAATTGAGATGCCTTTTGATAAGAGAAGAAAATTGATTGAGAAGATTGTCAGAGAGGAGGAGTTTAAAATTGTTTTAGCAAAACAAATTATTAGTGATGATACTAAGGTCGTTGAGGACTTTTATGGAAATGCCCTTAGTGAGAATCAGGAAGGGTTAATGGGGAAAAATTTGTCTGCACCTTATAAGCCCGGGGCCCGAGTTGGTTATGCAGTTAAGTTGAAGCCAGAAGATAAGGATTTTGATTTGGTGATTACGGGAGCAGAATGGGGAACAGGAAAGCGTGCGGGATGGTTAACATCGTTTGATGTTGCGTGTAAAGATAATGATAAATTGTTGCAAATAGGGAAGGTATCGACGGGGTTGAAAGAAAAGCCCGATGAAGGGTTAAGTTTTGGTGAGATGACAGAAACATTAAAAAAATTAATTATCGAGGAACACGGTCGAAAGATTGTAGTTAAGCCAGATGTTGTGGTCGCAGTTCAATATCAAAATATTCAGAAATCACATAGTTATTCCAGTGGTTACGCTCTGAGATTTCCAAGAATTATTCGATTAAGAACTGATAGAAGTATGGAGGATATTGCGAGCGTCGAGGAAATTGCTAAAGAAGTTGGAAAAGAATAGTCAAAATTTTTCGACGGTCAATCAAAGCCTTTATAAATGAAAATTTTCATAGTATATCATGGCAGTGACGAAAAAAGACACTTCTTTGAAAATTCAGAATATTGTTGCGACAACTTCTCTTGAAGAGAATGTTTCCTTAACGAAACTTGCGAGGACACAACCTAATACTGAATATAATCCGGATACTTTTCCAGGACTTGTTTTGAGAGTTAAGAAACCTAAGTCAGCTGTTTTGGTTTTTAGTTCTGGTAATCTTGTTTGTACCGGAACAAAGTCAATTGCACAAGTGAGAGATGTTGTTCAGCAAGTTATTAAACAATTAAAAAAAGTTAATGTATATGTTAAAATTAAACCTAAGATTACAGTACAAAATATTGTTGCTTCTGGTGCTATCAGTTTGAATTTAAATTTGAATACTCTTGCTCTTGAATTAGAAAATACCGAATATGAACCTGAGCAGTTTCCTGGGATGGTTTACAAGTTAGAAGATCCGACTGCGACATTTTTACTTTTCTCGAATGGAAAACTCGTTTGTACAGGGACGAAAAATAAAGCTCAATTAGACGAATCTATTATTCAGTTGAATAAAAATGTGCGGGCAGCTTTGAAACGAATCAAAGAGATACAAAACAAAAAAACTGATGAAAATGATTTTTAGTATATTCTAAATGCCAACAGTCTTTATATATTGGTATTACTATTTTTTCACATGAAAGAAGAAGAAGTTTTAATTTTAGCGGATCCCCGAGGAAATGTATGGAATTTCGCGAAAAGTATTTATGAAAAATTAAATTCTAATCCAGATAGATTGGTCAAATATCATCTTAGGGAAGTTAATGTAACTAAGTTTAACGATGGAGAAATTTTTGTTAATGTTGAGGAAAGTGTCCGGAACAAAATTTGTTTTTTTGTGCATGATTCATCGATGAATCCTCAAGATTGGGCTATATCTTTGGTTGAGATTAATGATGCTTTGATTCGGAGTTCAATTAAAGAAATTCATAATGTCCTTCCTTATATGAAGTATTCTAGGCAGGATAGAATGACCGAGCCTCGGACACCGATTACTTCTAGTGTACTGGCTGGGATGATTGGGATGATGGCTAATGGAGTTATAACTACTGACTTGCATAACCCTGCAATTACAGGAGCTTATAGTATTCCTTTTGATAACTTGCGAGCGTATCCGACAATTATAGATTATCTCCAAAATAAATATCCTGATTTTTTGGAAAACTTAGTTATTGTTGCACCTGATGTTGGAAGTGCTGAGATGGCTAAATCTTACGCGAAGAGACTTGAAGCTGATGTTGCGATTGCTTATAAATCTCGAGAAAAAGCCGGAGTTGTTGGGAAAATGACACTTATTGGAGATGTTGCTGGGAAAAATGTGATTATCGTCGACGACATGATTGATACCGCAGGAACACTTTGTAAGGCTGCAGAGGTTTTGAAAGAAAAAGGGGCGTTGAGGATTTGGGCGTGTGCTACTCATGGGCTTTTTAGTAATAATGCCCTCGAGAGATTGGATGTTTCGTTTTTTGATAAAGTAATTATAACTAATTCTATTCCGCAAGAAAGTTTGGGAAAGATTGAAATAGTGCCTCTAGAAGATTTGTTTGCGGAAACCATTAGTCGAATTTCGCATGGACGTTCGGTGAGTGAATTGTTTAGGTAATTTTTTAAAAAGTCTAAGAAGTTAAATATTAGTCTTGAAATTTTCTATTGAGGGATTTAACAAATAGTTTAGAAAAGTTTTTGCGAAGCAGAATTTGGACTAGGACGCTGCAAGGTTTTGGAACCTCTTAATCGCTGTTATATTCAAGGTAAGGCTAAAATTTAGTGCAACGATGCCGAAGGAAAATTTCAGAGTTGAATTTTGAAATTATTTCTTTTTCAATCTTCTAAGTGAATAAACAAAAACTTTCCAATGCTGAATAATATGTATAATGATAAGAACAAAAAAGATTGGTTGAATAACTCTTGTGAAAGGCAGATTGATAAATTTTGATAATATCATTAATATAAATATTATTATCAATGACCAATCCACAATTAAAACGTTTTTTTTCATAATAATTTTTTAAGTTATTATTTATATATAAATCTTTTTATAAATAATTTCAAAATTCAATTGAGTTTAACAACTAGTTTAACGAAGTTCTGCGAAGCGGAACAGAGCTGGAAAATCAAATTTGGATGGAAGAGCCTGCAAGGCTCTGGAATCGTTAAATTCCTGTTAGTTTCCCTCGATAGAGGTTGGATTTTAGTGCAACGTTCGGCGAAGCCGAAAAATCCAAAGTTTGAGGTTCGGGCGTATTTTAGAGGTTGGTGTTGTATCTACATAGTAGTGAATAATGGAAACATTTAAATACTTCCATAGTATATTAATGTCTATGAGTGCATCATATCAAGCTGAAAGTAGGAATGAAAAGCCAATAGGTGTAGCTAGTAGTCCATCAAAGGCGTACAATCTAGTGTGGATTGCTCCAACATTCCCTGCATTGGGTGAAGAATTTAGACAACCCATTCCAGACAAGACTATTGAAAATATGTATGGTATTGCTGGAAGAAATCCAAATTCTGATGTACAACTCTGGATTGATTCAAAAAGAATGACAGATACTCAAAGAAGTTGGCTAGAAAGAATGATTGGAAATTGCCAGTCTAGTAATATAGCATTGCGTGATTTTCGTGATGTTCTTGGTTATGACAATCATCAGGTATATAATCAACCTGATGATTCTCCTAATTGGCGTTTTGATAAACATTCTCTTATTTGGAGACAAGTTGATGCAGCAAGAATATTAGCTTGTTTGCAAAGTGACCAAGATCAAGTTTTTTATTCAGATGCAGATGTTACAAATTTAGTTTTGGATTCTGATGAAATCCAAAGCAGAATGAAAAAACATGGAATTATTTTAGCTGGAGCTGTTGATGAAAAAAGTGGTTATCTATGGTATGAAAATCAGCTTTTTGGTTTTGATGAACGAAAGCGCGGTTTTTTTAGACAATTATATGACAGAACATTAAGAGATGTTACAACAAAAGGAGAGAATGGTTATAGTAGTTATATTGACTTAATCAATAGCGAGCTAAAGGGAAGAGAAGGAATTGATACGCGAGATATTGTGTTTCAAGCAAGACATGATGGAACTGTGGCACTTCATCCAAAACGTGAAGAGAGAAGATAATCAATAAACACCAACCTCTATTTTATTATTTCTTCAAAATTGAAAATTTTGACTATATTTTAGCCCCACAAAAATATTGAATATAACTTCTGAATTTAACGAAGTCTCCGACGGCGATTTGGGTGGAGAAACCTGCAAGGCTCTGGAATCGTTAAATTCCAGTTAGTTTCCCTCGATAGAGGTTGGATTTTAGTGCAACGTTCGGTGAAGCCGAA
>JAYEHV010000006.1:5480-5849 GCA_034716495.1 Nanobdellota archaeon | reverse complement strand
TTAAATTTCTAAATAAGAAGCCCGGATAGCTCAGCAGGTAGAGCGCATGGCTGTTAAGTACGAACAAGTTCGTTCATTCGAACAATTTGTTTACAAATTGCTGAAACCATGATGTCGGAGGTTCGAGTCCTCTTCCGGGCGTTCTGACTCGAACCGTAGACAAGTCGGAGGCGAAAATCTTTGCTCGAATTTTTCACTGTCTTGTTTATTATTTTGAAAAATTTTAGAGTGAAGTTTGAGTAGAGTCCTCTTCCGGGCGTTCTGACTCGAACCGTAGACAAGTCGGAGGCGAAAATCTTTGCTCGAATTTTTCACTGTCTTGTTTATTATTTTGAAAAATTTTAGAGTGAAGTTTGAGTAGAGTCCTCT
>JAYEHV010000006.1:0-5380 GCA_034716495.1 Nanobdellota archaeon | reverse complement strand
TCCGGGCGTTCTGACTCGAACCGTAGACAAGTGAAGTATTTCATTAAAGATTTAAAGTCTGATTAAAAACATCAATATATTTCTTAGCACAATTTTCTATGTAAAGGTCATCTCTTGGAAACTTGTAATTATCTTTATTTTCTAAGCAAGATTGGATAGCTTCTTTTACCTTTATCCTATTTACTGAAGGGATTTCATTTCTAAAATAGGGTTTTAAATCATATTCCTTTTCCGGAATTATCTCTCCAGACATTTTTACAAGTTCCTTCGTCCCCCCGTTATTTGTGCAAATAACTGGAAGTCCTGAGACGAGTGCTTCAACAACGGAATTAGAACAAGAATCATCATAAGATAAATGCAAGAAAAAATCTGACTTGTTATAAAAAGAAGGAAGCCGTTCCGAATTTACTTCCCCAAAGTATTTTATGTTATCATTCTTCAATATATAATCTGGCTCTCCTAAAACCCACAATTCCGAATTTTTATTATTAAAAGTACCAAATCCTTCTACAATTGAACTTAATCTTTTGTCTGCCCTCCACTTCGCGGAACATAGAAAAATATTTTTCTCATTCCTCCTCAGATTTTTCCCAAATTTTAAAGGATCTACACCATTATGGATTATGAAATTTTGTTTATCCGTTGGTCCAAAATATCTCTCCACCATTTTCTTATTGAAATAACTTTGAAAAATTATAGAATCTGATTCTTCATAACACTTTTTTATTGGATTATTCAATTTTCTAAAATTCTCATCGAAGGTATGGTAGATTCCGTCTAATCTTTGAATTATTTTAGCACCTTTTTTTCTAGATTTTTCTATCTTTGAAGGAGTATTAGAATCGTCTGCAAAAACAAGGAGTATATTATGATTTTCATTACCTTTAACAATTTCTACACCTAATTTTTCGAGTTCATAAGAAATCCTTTTTGCAAAGATAACAGGACCTATATTTAATTCACTTAATTTCCCTTCAAGATTGTTGATACATAATTTCATTTAATAGCCTTCCCGAAGATATCTTTCTAAAACTTTTTTAGCCTTACATTTTTTATCGAGAACACTTTCCCCCCTAACTTTATGATCATAATAAACTATATTCTTTTTTGCTTCTACAGGAACTACCTCTAATTTTTCTCCATCATAGAATTTATTCTTGGTTAAAAAATTAAAGAGTAACTCCTTCGATTTTTCTACAGTTTCATTTCCATTTGTAATACTTATTCCCGAATTATTTATCCTATAATTATAGAGGAGTTTTGGAATATGGGCTATCTTTGTTTTTTGAATCACCTTTAGCAAGAAATCCCAATCCTCTGCAGTTTTAAAACTATCATCAAATCTTATTCCTCTTAAAAAATTTTTATTAAACGCTCTTAAGTGTCCAGGGAAATGACAATGATACATTAAATCATTAAAATAATTATGGCAAGATTCCCTCTTTCTTGTTCCAGTTTCATTCCCGTTTTTATCTATCTCCCTCTGGTCTGTATAAATCATTCCAAAAGAAGGGTTCTTTTCAAATGTTCTGATAACTTCTTCTAATGCTCCAGATTCAAGAGTATCGTCTCCATCTAATCCCAAAAGATACCTCCCCTGTGAGTTATCTAAAAGAAAATTTCTAGCTTTTCCGATACCTCCGTTTTTTTGATTGGTCAACTTTATCCTTTTGTCATTTTTTTGATACCATTCTATTTTCCCTCTTGTATCGTCGGTGCTTCCATCATTAATAACTAAAATTTCGTATGAATCCTTCCAGTCCTGATTTATTGCACTCTCTAAGGTCTTACCAATAAATTCCTCTGAATTATATACCGGAATCATAATTGTAGCTTTAGGTTTCATCAGGGATTACATTTGCTCCTGTATAACTCAATGTATTGGTCGGCAATTTTATCCCAAGTAAAATTATCTTCTACGGTCTTCCTACAATTAGATTTGTTTATTTTGTATATATTGCTCAAGGAATCTTTCATTAAATTAACTGCTTTATCTTCTCTTTTTGGATTATATGGAACCACATATCCATTATACCCATTCTTTATAGCTTCTTTTGCAGAACCTGTACCCAAAGTTATAACTGGCGTTCCACAAGCTAAAGATTCTATCCTTGTTAAAGTAAAACAGTCTCCGATTCTTATTGGTAGGACGGATGCGATGGCTTTCTTATAAAATTCTTTTTTTGATATATCATTTAATTCCCCTACATATTCTACATGAGGAGCATATCGTTTAATTTCTAGATCATAAAAATCTTTCTCAACAATATTCCCCGCTATTTTCAAAGGTATACCCGATTCTAACGAAACTTTGACAGCTAAATCTTGACCCTTATCCCTTTCTATGCTTCCAATAGAAAACAAGAAATTCTCTTTTTTTTCTTGAAAAGGATATGTTCCAACCTCTATTCCATTATTAATCACAGCCTCAACATTTACATATCCTGAAAAAACATTTTTCTGATAATCACTCAAAGTGGTAAAAGTTATATTTTTTTGGTCTGGAGGAGATATTTTTGCGAATCGTCTTAGTTCATGAGGTGTAACGATAAATGGGATAGTCTTAAGTTTAGAATACTTCTTAGAATTTTCTTTAAAGATTTCATTTAAAACAAAATTCCCTGTATGGTCATGGACTACATCTACAGGCCCTTTTAATAGATACTCAATAATTTTAGAAACGTGCTTTTCATATGCTAATGGATCTTCTCCCCAAATTTTAGGTTTAGTCCATTCACTTCTATCTAACGTTGGTAATAGATTTCCATAAGGTTTAGAATCTGCTGGAGCAGCAGTAATAACATTGTGACCTTTTTCATTAAATGTTTTCCCTAAAGCAAGAACAACTCTTTCAATACCGCCATACTTTAAATTGGGGTTTATAGGAATATAAATTGGTGCTATTTGCATTATCTTCAACTTTCTTTCTTTCCCAATTTTGTAACTTTCCTTTTCCATCTTTGCGATCAGGTTCTATTTCTTCCATTATTTATTCACCTCTAATTTTGCAATTTCTTGCCATTTTCTATTTTACATTTTTGATTCTATTAAGGTATATAAATCTTTACCAAAATTTTCAATTTTTCTAGAATAAACAGTAATTTATCTTATAATTCAATAATTTTATAAACATCTTCTTCTAATTTAAACTATGCAACTACAAGACGCAATTAAGAAAAGAAAGAGTGTTCGAAGATATTTTGACAAAAAACCAGATTGGAGAAAAATTATTAGAGCTATCGACATGGCAAGGTTCGCCCCAAGTGCCGGAAACCAGTTTGCATTAAAATTTATTTTAATTTCAGATGAAAAGAAAATTGCAAAGTTGGCAGGGTCCGCACAGCAGGATTTCGTAGGAACTGCAAAATATGTTGTCGTCGCGGTTAGTGATGATTCTAAATTAGTTAGGAGTTATGGTAATCGGGGCGTTCGTTATGCTTCGCAACAGGCAGGGGCGGCAATTGAGAATTTTTTACTTGCTTTAACCGAACAAAATTTAGTCACAACATGGGTGGGTTATTTTTATGATGAACAAGTTAAGGATGCATTAAATATCCCTGAAGAACTATCCGTCGAGGGAATCTTTCCAATTGGGAAGGAAACAAAAATTAAAACTTCGGAAAGACGAAAAGTAGATTTAGAAAATATATTATATTTTGATAAATGGAAGAATAAGAAAATGACGCCTCATACGAAAGTTAGTATGGAAGGTGTTTAAAAAAAAATAAAAAAATCCCCCATCAAGAGAGGAGGGAAGATAAAAATAAAATAAAAATTTCTTTACTTAACTTAAATCATCTAAGCCAAGGTCATTAACACTAATCCTATCCTCCGTATCAAATGAAGAAGAATTTTTCCCTAAGATATAAGGAGATTTAACACCAGTCATAATCGTTATAACTCTAACCCTTCCTTGGAATTCTTTATTGACTCTTGCACCAATGATAACTTGTGCCTCGGGAGACAAATTTTCAGTTACAAGCCTACCAATACTATCAAATTCTTCAAGTTTCAAATCTGGACCACAAGTGATATGAACTAATGCACCCGTTGCCCCCCGGTAATCTACATCTAAAAGTGGATGCGTTAAAGCTTGTTGAACCGCAGCGTCGACTCGTGCATTCGAGTTGTCCTCACCGATACCAATAACCGCAACATCACCATTCTTCATAATCGAAGAAACATCCGCATAATCTAAGTTGATTAACGAAGGCAATGTTATTGTCTCGACGATACCTTTAATCATCGTAGATACAAGCTCATTTGCAACTGCGAAAGCTTGCTCCATTGGCAATTGTCCAGCAATGTCAACTAATCGATTGTTGTCCAATACAATTACTGTATCAACAACTTCTCGCAACTCTTGAAGACCAAATTCGGCCTTATCAATTCTTGCTTTCTCTGCCTCAAAAGGCATTGTAACTACCGCAATTACCACAGCCCCAGCTTCCTTAGCTAGTTGAGCTACTACCGGAATAGATCCCGTACCGGAACCACCCCCCATTCCTGCTAGAACAAAAACCATATCCGAATTCGAAACAGCTTTCTTCAAGTCAGTAAGGGCTTCCTTTGCAGCCTCTCTTCCTTTCTTAGGGTAACCACCACATCCAAGACCTCTTGTCAACTCTTTACCAATGAGAATTTTCTCATCGCATTTTGTAATCGATAAATGAAGTGCATCAGTATTGATACCATAGATAGTCGCACCATTAATGCCTTTATTGAACAGCCATGTAGCCATATTACATCCGCAACCACCACATCCAAAAACCTTAATATTAGCTTTTCCAGCTTTTAGGTCATCAAAATTGATTGAGTTTGCTTCTGCAGATTGAATAGCTTCTTTTGCAAAATCTAATGTCATTTTCTTTTTTCTTTTAACCTCCTTTCAAAACTTTTAGTATAACAAGTTTTGAATGATGGATCTTTGATCTTTCTTTCAAAACTTTTAGTATAACAAGTTTTGAATGATGGATCTTTGATCTTTCTTTCAAAACTTTTAGTATAACAAGTTTTGTATGATAGTTTCCCAAACTTTGTCAGGATGATACCTTTACGAGAGACTTCCAATTTAAAAATATATATGTTGTTTAAAAGGTGTTATCGTTATTAAGAAAATTTCTTATGTTCTCTTTGAACTTATCAAAATCTTTTGTTTGGATTTTTCCTCCAGCTGCGGTGATATGACCTCCAACCAAGGCATCATTAAGACCCACAATCCCTTCCTTTAAAACTTCAAGAGCATTAGTTTCCGAATTTTGGTTTCTTGCACTCAACCCTATTTTATCCTCCTTCTTAGGACTAGCAAAAATAAAAATCTTCTCAGGATTGGCATAACTAATCTTACTTATGATTATACTTTTTATATTATAGTCCGATT
>JAYEHV010000005.1:0-21632 GCA_034716495.1 Nanobdellota archaeon | reverse complement strand
AGTTTAGTTTTTCTATCTTTAATGATTTAGGTATTTCGCCTGTTTTTGCCATCATATATCCATCTCTCAATCCATTATCATACCCTCTCTCATACGCCATAGCCCGTCCTATTCCCATTATCCTTTTATCTCCTGTCCACATTTAAGTGCGTCTTTAAATGAATCATTAACCAATTGCATTTCATTCTTGGCTTGTTTTAATGTCAAACATATTCTACCATATTCATCAAAAGGATTATTTTTAAACTCCTCAAAATATTCTTCTGCAAATCTCTTTGTCTTTCTTGAAGTTATGGAATTTCTTTCTTTTTCTAATACTCTTATTACTTCTCCCCAGAATACCATTGGATTTAAATATCTCTTCATCCCTTTATCTCCTGTCCACATTTTGAACAAACTTTAGGTTCCATTTTATCGAGGACGATTCTAAGATTATTAAAAACTTTAATCCAATAATTTGAACCTTGCGGTGTATCATCCCAATTAAAAGAACAACCTCGATAATCCAAATCTTTTATCATCTTCTCAACATTTTCAATATTTCCTTTAATTCTTTTCATTCTTTTATCTCCTGTCCACATTTTGAACAAATCTTTGGTTTCATTTTATCGAGGACGATTTCAAGATTTTTTCTAACTTTAAGCCAGTAATCCCAACCTTGTGGCGTGTCTTCCCAATCAAAAGAAGTATTTGGACGACCCAAATCCTCCCCTATCCTCTCAACATTTTCAATATTTCCTTTTATCATTTTATCTCCAAAAGCCTCCTAAGTATTTTGTCAAATGTTTCGTTTCTTTTTCCTTTCTTGTCAATGTGATTTCTAACTTCCATTGTTACGACGATGGTTGTTGTTCTTTTGTTTTCTTTTTGTTCCATATTAGATATAATAAATATATTTACTATATAAATGTTTCGGTTATGTGTTGGAATCTTTCACTGCTTTGACAATTTCAAGAGCAGAAGTTATTAATCCGCTATCTCCCAAATAATCGCTCAACTCATCATGATTAAAAATCCCTTCAGTGTTACAAAATATTTCATCATTGTTTAACACAATAAAATGGGTATTTGCAGAAGCTTCTGTCCACCAACCCCAACCGTAAAATGGTTTCTCAATCTTTTCTAAATTATCTCCTAACCATTGAACCCTCAAGATATAGTAACTTTTTGGATTTACAATTTCTAATTTATTCCATCTAATTTGTTTTACTTTGTAACCAACAACTTCAAGATACTTTCTCAAATCTTTCCACTTTGAAAATCCATAAAACGAATCAAAGAGGAATTCCCATTGTGACATTACAGCAGATATAGGGATATTTTGTATAACAGATAAACAGGCTTGACCACAACACATATCTTCGTATTTCTTTTTTGCTGTTTCATTGTCTATTGGAATTTTCATTTTTATTTTTTTATTATTTGAAATCATCTTCTCTTAACGATCAATCCTCCACCACAATTATATTCATCACAATCTTCCTTAAATTCTATAGTTTCATTTTCTATTAGATAATCATCTTCTATATAATCTAAACAGAAACATTTACTTGTATTTAACCAAGTATAAGAAATTTCTTCATCTTGTAATTCAAAACATTTAGGCAATAGGGAATCATAAATTTCTTTTGCCCTCGTTTCATTATAAACATTAAATCCTGTAAATTGACCGCCCCATGAATGGCAATTTTCTTGAGGAGATAAACTCCAATTAATTGTTTGTGGGAATAATCCTCCGAATGTTCCATTAATCACGCATGGCAAAAATTCAAGGTCTCCATAACTCCACTCTTCTTCGCAAACTATTACATTCTCCATTTCTTCTCCATTAAGAATAAATTTATAATCACTTTTTTCATTATTTTCCCAATTATAAAAACCCCAAGAGCTTCCAACTAAAAAAACAATTATGCAAAAAACAACAAGTATCTTACTGAGTGTTTTTTGTTTTTTTTCTATTGGCTTAATTTTAATTTGTTGTGTTAGTTGCATTTTGTTTTTATTATTCTCCTTATTATTTCATCGTATGATTCTCTTTTTGTAATTTTCATATCTCTTAATTTTTTTCTTATTTCTTTTGAGACCTGTATTTGTGTTGTTTCCATATTATACTTATATAATACTACTATATAAATGTTTAGATTTGGAAAAATCAATTCATCTCCAACCTAAATATAAAATTTTAGGATGGAGACTTCTTGATTGGGAAGTTAAATCCTTTTTAATTATTGGGATAAATGACATCCTCTAATTGAAATCTTATCTCACTTGACACAAATCTTATAACACGATAACGCCCATTCCTTCTCCCAAGATTTCTATACTCCGTAACTAAGACACCATAATCTTCAAAAGATGTTACTAATTGAGAAATACGTGATGGGCTCAAATCCTTTAAGTTAAGTGTTAAATCAGAATGTCTAAAATATTGTTTTTGGTCGGAGATACTAAATAGTGAACCTAAAAATCTTTTTTCTGAGGCGGTAAGTCCATTGATAAATGTTTTCCAATCTTCTCTTTCGAGACTTTTTTCAACATGATCAATATATGCCTCTTTATAATTATTTGCAAGTATACATTTCACTATAATTTGAAGAGCGACTCTCGCAGACCCTTGACGTGCAGAATAAGCATAGATTTTTTGCAAAGCCATTTTTGGGATTTTGATATTTTTAAGTGTTCTTAGTCTATCATTTATAATGTCTTTAATTTCTGTTGCATTATAGGAAGGAAATTCAATCTTGTCAAAAAATAATGTTAATCTTGCGTCATCTGGCATATTGTCTATAATTGTTCTTTTATTTGTAATTATTATAATTGGACATTGTGTAACTCTGTAGATTGTGTTTAGGCTATCAAATAAATTTTCATGATCTTTAATTTTATTTACCTCATCTATGATTAAAATTTTAGGATTTTTTCTTAAAAATTGGATTCCTTCAGCTAATAATTTCTCAGAAGTGCTACAATTTATGTCAAAAAGTGCCCTTAATGTCTTAAAAGTGGTCTTTGTATCGGCTCCAGACACAAAAAGTACGTCTTTTTCACCATTTTGTTGATTATCATTTATTGTTTTTGAAATGACTGTTGTTTTCCCAGAACCAGTAACTCCTTGAATTAAAAGATTGGATGCCATACCAAATTCTCTAAAATTTTTAAAAACAGCGTCGATAATCTTTATTTGTTCCTTTCTATGAAAAACTTTTTTAGGTTCAAATGATTCTGTTAATTCTCTTATCATGGGAATATCTTAAATATTAAAGTATTTAAGTGTTTGGTTTTATTAAAGTGATAAAGTGACCCTTTTTATCGACGATTTCTTGTTTTTTATCGACGAGAGAACATGTCGTATTTCCTTGTTTTTTCGTGTGTGTGTATAATTAAAGTGTTAAAGTCTATTGGGATAATGATAATATAAATCAATGTTTTATCGTCATAAAATATATACTTTAATATAATATAATATAATATATAAATATTTATAAATTAAATATATATAATATATCCACTTTAACACTTTAAAATAAATATAACTTTAAAATAAGCCTTTTTTTTCTGGACATTAGAGAATATTAATACAGTTTAACACTTTAGCTACGCACACGTGTAAAAAAGGGGGTATATTAAAGTGTATTTTACACATAAAAAGCCAAAAAAACACCTCAAAAACACCTCACTTTATCACTTTATGAAAAATATAACTTTAAAATAGCCTATCTCATGATACAAATCCGAAGAAATATATTATGGGTGATATACCCCCATGTTTAAAAGCATGGGCTTTCCCACTCACATTCGTAATAAATTTTAAAAAACCCTCTTTCTTCTTATTAATAGCACGGTCGCATAACGGTTAATGCACCAGACTCATTCTCTGGAGATTGGCGGTTCAAATCCGTCCCGTGCTATTTTCTTCCCCTATCACGAAACAACAGGGAGAGTTTATAAATAATATTTCTCTAAATATCTCATGGCAAATAAAAGAAAAGGAAACATTATTAGAGGATACAAATCGAAGTCCAAAAATTATAAAAAAAGATGTGATTTTGGCGTAAACAAGAATACAGGCAAATGTTTGAAGCACCCAAGAAAGAAAAAATAACATGGCGTCAAAATGCAAGAAAGGATACAAATACAAAAAAGGCAAATGCCGACCAACCAACAAAATAAAATGCGTATACAAAAATATCAAAAAAGAGGGAAAGAAGAAAAGGATATTTCCAATTGCAATTATATCGCTTGTAATTTTGGCTTTAATATTTCTTCCAACAGGAATAGACGACGCTTTCACAACTCTTCCATTATTGGCTCTGCTCGGATGGAAAATTTATCTCACAATCACCCTCATAATCATTGTGTTTTTAATAATTTTTTTTAAACACGTGAAAAAAATATTCAAAGGATGTTAAAATGATAAACAAATGTAAAAAAGGTTATAAGAAAGTTGGAGGAAGATGTGTTAGTAAACTATCATATAAGATATTTGGAAATTTTTCTGACGAAGTAGATATTATTAAGGTAGCATTTACTGGTACGATAATCTCTATTAGTGGTTGGCTTATATTTAGTGGGATTTTTGGGCTTTTACAATTAGATGGTTTAAGTGATTGGTTGAAAATAGGGGTAGGATTTACTGCAGTATTATTGTTAATTAAATTTGGTGTGAAAAGATAAAATATTTATATAATCAAAAGGAGGTGAAAATATGGCAAAAAAAGTTACTCGGAAAAGAAAATGTGCGAATGGTGTTAATAAGAAGACTAAGAAGTGTTTGAAAAACCCAAGACCGAAAAAGAAAAGGAAATAATTTTCCTTTATGAAAAGGTTTGGTAGTTTTCTTTTCAGATGTTTCTTTTATTTCATACCTTATTCAAATAAACTACCAATTATGTTCCTATTTTTCTTTGGGAATGCTTACTTTTAGGTCGGTTTGCATTCCCCTCCTTTTTTTTAAAACTTCCGAAAGCTTTATAAAGTATGATTTTCATACTTGAACATGACAATTAAAGAGATGTTATCATTTATTCCTGCAACAGGGGAAGGGTTATCTTGGACAACTCAAAAAGTAATTCAATTTATTGCTCAATATGGAGTTGATTTAACAATCCTACAATCAAAATTAATTTTACTTTTAGTTTTTGGAATAATTATTTATGCACTATTCTCTGTTATAACAATCGCAAAGAAATTATTAAAATGGGGGTTAATCGCATTAGTTATATTTTTAGCAACTTCAGTTGCAATATCATTATTCGCATAATCTCAAAATGACCGACCTAAAAAAGAAAAGCATAATAATAGGAATGTTTTTGTCTGTATTTTTTTTAAGTTTAATCCCTATTACTTCTGCGACAATTACTTGTTCAACTCAATCAATCGAATTAACAAATTTAAATATGCAAGATTCCATTGTATGTTCGAATGATAAAAATACAACAGTCACATTAAATTCAAATTTAAATTATGTTTTTTTATCTCCAACTTCAATAGGTCCATCGGACAATCCTACAATTCATTTAATTGCTTCTCCAAACACTCCTTCGGGAGAATATGATGGGCAAATAACTTTTTCGGACAATTCTCCACCTATACCCTTATCCTTAAATATTGAAGAAACAGATCCAGATGCTTGTAAATTAAATCCCTCTTTAGTTTTTTATACTCAAACTGTCCAACAAGGTACAGAGTTCGAGTTGCCTAGAATAACTTTTAATCCAACTAATTGTGAAGGAGATATCTCTATAGAATCATCTTTCGTTACAGGCGGGATTACAACTTCCGAAGGTCAAAAACCAGTTTATATAAAATCAGCAAGTCCAACAGAAATTACTTTGGGTGTGAATACAATTGGTTTGAGTTCTTTAACTTATAATACTAAACTTACTGTTACTGCGTTTGGAAAGACATTTCCTGATATTTCAACAATAAATATCATTGTTACAGGCGGGACAAATCCAAGCGGAGAATTTAATGCAGATGTTTTACCAACTTGTTCTTTATCAAATAATGTTT
Organism: Nanobdellota archaeon; assembly: GCA_034716495.1. Taxonomy (GTDB): domain Archaea; phylum Nanobdellota; class Nanobdellia; order Pacearchaeales; family GW2011-AR1; genus JAGVXH01. The sequence continues at coordinate 15,620 of JAYEHV010000005.1, read as the reverse complement.
TGTTATTAAACGAATCTTATTCTTTGACGTGTTCAAATCTTGTTACAGATGTTTCAATTTCGCCAGAGATTGATTTTAATTATATTAAAGGCACAGGAACGGAGATGACTTCTAATCAATTTATTTGGTATTTTACTCCAAAAAAATTAGGGGACACATTTATTATGGCAGATTTTAAATATCTTGGGGTTTCAGTAGGGGATCCTTTTTTCAAAGAAGTTAAAATACAATCCTCTGGTTATTCTGCGGTTGGGACATCTTTAAGTTTTATTTTTACTCCAAAGTTAGATGAGGCAATAGGAGACGAAGAGCAATATTTAATTCAAATTGTTGATAACGAATCAGGGTCATTAGTTTCAAATACTCGGTTGTGGGTTAATGCTGTTGAGCTTAATTCTTCTGCAGATACTTTTGCATACGCCTTCGAATCAAATAAAGATTATGAATTAAGAGGGAAGGCTACAAATTATAATGATATCATCCAAACAATAAATATTAATCCACAAAATATTGATATAACAATAAGCCCAGAAAATGGCGACACTTCAACAACTTTTAGTGTTAATACATCTGTTGAAAACGCAACAATAACAATCGGGGGAATAGAATATAATGGATTATATCTTGGTAATCTTCCAGGAGGGGTTAATGAAATCAAGGCAGTAAAAGAAGGATATAAAACTAAAGTGATTAATTTTACTGTTAATGATAGAGTCAGAATTATTTCTTTCGGAGGAGAATTTAAAAAAGGGATTGACCAAAATTTTACATTGAATGAAAATGCTTCTTGGGTGGTTTATTATAAAGAGAGTATGGATGAGGTAGGAAGAACAGAGATTGCTAAAGGCACTAACGATTTAATATCTTTCTTACCCGAAAAAACTGGAGTTTATGTGATTGAGGCGGAAGGGATACATATTGGAACTTATGAAATACCTGGATTTAGTTTTAAAAATAAATGGGGATTTCTTTCTGCATGGGTATGGTTGTTGTTCGGTGGAATTATTGCGATTATTATAATTGTTGTAATAGCAAGAAACTATGCACAAGGAAATTACAACACTATGAATACAGATGGAGCAGGATTGTCTTTTGGAGTGGGGGATAGTGATTAAAATGGAGATTACTAATTCTGTTAAAAATTTTTTTCTTGGCAATCCAAAAAAAGTAATTCATGTTCCACTTAATTCCGATTCTGTTCAAGATAACCATCAAGTAAAAGCTTTAGCTTATGAAAACGCAGAGATAAAAGGAGACAATGCAAAATTAAAAAGTGTAATTGCAAAATTAAAACAGAGGGATGAAGATAAAAATGAAGAAGAGAATGTTAAAGCTGTGCTTAACAAAAAGAGAAATGAAATAATTTTGAAATCACAAGGTCAAATCTTTTCACTAAAAAAGTTTTATTCAAGATACTTAAGAGATAAAAAATTTAAGGATAGGCTGGGAATTTATTCATTTGATAGATCAACCCGACTTGCAGATTTTGGAGATTTTGGAATTACAGAAGATGGAGATTTTGCTTTGTTAGATAGAGAAGGAAATTTAATTTTAAGAATGCAAACTCTCCCTGATATGCTTCAAAGTGTCGGTGCATTAGGAAACGATATGTCTCGTGGGATGGTCCCAGTAAATTTAGATAAAGAAGGGGGATACTTTGAGAATATTATGATTCAGGAAATGGCAGAAATAATACCAACAGATAGTGGAAAATTAAAATATGCTAAAGCAAGGAAAAGACCTGTCTATGAGATTATTCAAGGACTTAATAATAGAATAATAGAAATATCTTCGGAGTTATCAGAATCAGAAGCTTTAAATATTGAATTTCAAAATAAGATTGACTCATTAACATCAGAAAATAAAATCAATCAGGAAATGTCAGAAACATCAAGGGCAGAACTTTCTCACTACGAACAAAGAACGATGGGGATTGACAAATCGTTTAGGATGATACAAAGAAATATGTCTGACCTTCAAAACATTAATATAATGCAAGAGGATAATATTGCAAAACTTGAAAATGAGATTGGGATAATGAGAGAGAAAGCAGAGAGAGAAGGAGTTAAATTATCGGACGAGAAATCATTAGAAATAATCAAGAATATTCGTGCCACTGTCGTTAATGAACTCCCAGATGTTCAGCATGTTAATGCTGAAAAACCAGAGGGTACAAACAAAAAATAAAATTATCTGTAATTAGCAGACTAAAAATACAATAATAAAAAAAAATGAAAATAATGGATAGGATTTTGATGACATTGTTTACACAAAGAAGAGAAATGTCAACAAAAGAGGTAGCAAGAGAAGCTGGGTTTACACTTAGGCAGGTTACTCAAGCTACGCCTCATTTATTAAATAGAAACATGATAATAAAAACTACAAAAGATGACGGCGGAAGGGGACCAAAAAGACCATATATAAAACTTAGAGATATTCCTTATATAGAAAGATATCTTAGTGGAAGGGGGATATTATAATGGTGATTATGAGTTGGGTTGATGTAAAAGAAAGAAGCCCTGTTGATATTTCATTATTAATCTCTCACTCGCAGAAATTTAATTCTTTAGTCGGAATTAAAATTTCTTCCGCAAATTTAGATAATGCCAAAAAATCTTTGATTGAAGCAAAAAGAGAAATTAATTTAATGTTTATTTCAATTAAACATTTTTTATCAGACATAACTATTTTAAAAAATGAAACAGATAAAATTTATTATGGTTGGTTAGATGATAATATTGGAAGGTATTTAAAAAAACTTGATGAAGATGAACAAAATTCATTAATAAAGTTTGATCAATTAGAGTCGGATATAACTCGTGTTGGTGTTTCAAGAGTATCTTTTTATGCAAATTCGCTAAAACTTGCTCACGCAATAATTCACGAATCTTTTTGTTCTTCTATAACAGAATACGAAAATCTTCAAGAAGGAGAAAGAATAACTTTCCCAAAAAGAAAAGGGGTTACAAATTATGTTGCAGTAGCTTATGATTCCATAAAAAAGAAAGTTATAAAAGAAAAAGGAAAACCCTTAATTATAAAAAAAGATAATAAACCCATGATAGTCTCATTAGTGGAACATTTTCCAGAGGAGATAGCAATTATAGAAAAAAACAGAAGGACATTTATGTATATATTTTTTCAGAAACTTCAATCAGCAATGAGTACAATAGGGGGACTTGCCAGAGAAGGTAAATCAGCAGGATTTAAAAAAGGAAGCATTGGAAATTATCCGACGACATGGCAAAGCTTAATGACATCAAAAGGTCAAAAAGAAATTGCAAAAAAGCATGAAGAAACTACTGGGGAAAAAATAGAGATTGATGAATCTATGATAGATAATTCCCCAAGCCAAGAGTCTGAAGTCGACGAGAACACCGTTTATTTTGAAGAAATAGAGGAGGATAAAAATGATTAACCCAATTACTTTTATTAAAAACTGGTGGAGGGGTCCGCAACCACCGAGAGAGTACCCACGTGATTTTGCCATAATAGATTTTTCTAAAATTGCATTTAGGTTGGGAATCAAGGATGATAAAAATAAAGTTATTTTAAGATATTCTGTAAATAATTTTGGGAATCTCGAATTAAAAAAACATAGATATTCTGAAGAGAGAAAACATGTTTTATCACAAATTCACAAAATTCCTTTTTTCGACAAAACTAAACAAGCTGTTCGTTTCCCAGTGTATTCAAAGATAATGCCTGGAGAAGCGACATTCACAATATCAAAATGATAAATTTAGACAGATTCATTGTAATTCGGAAAGGTTGCCCATTCTGCTTAATGGCAGTTAAAGCAGTTTTATTTTTAAATAGATACCTTGCTGACGATAAAAAGATATCTATCGTCAATAATTATGAGATGGAAGAAATTAGATTTATGGCTCACCCCTTTGTTGAATTAATGTTGGATAAAGAAACCTTTGATGGATATCCCTACTTATCTATTGATGGTTGTGTGGTTGAAGTTGCATCGACGGAACTTTTAATAATATCTATTGCTAAGATAGTTAGTGAAGATTTATTAACAGAAGTAAATTTTGGTGGCATGACAATAAGTCCGAGTCCACAATTATATTAATAATGGTAAAAAGGAGGTTAAATCAAAGATGGGTATTGGAGAGACGTTAAGAAGCATGAGAGGTCGAGGAACAATCAGGGATAGATGTGACAAGAATCAAGAAACAGGCGAAGTTGTTTGCAGAAGGACTAGGGTTCATCCAGACAAAACAGAAACTGAAATTGCAGGATTCACTATGGGTGTTGACGCCAGTTGCAATCCGACATCAGGCAATATGTTTGAACATGAAGATGGAGCATTAGAAGCTCTTGAGAAAAAATTTGTTCCAAAGATGATCGGAAAGTGTAAGAGAGATGTTCCCGCAGATTATTGATTATCAAAATGGATAGTTGGATTTGGGCTGTGATAATTGCGGTTGTATTAATTATAGTTTGGCTTTCATTAAGAAAGAAAAAAAATAATTATGAAGTAACGATGACAGATGGAGGGCTTTGGGATAAAGTCAAAGATGCCTGTTGTGTGAGAGGAAGGTAGAATGTTTGAAAAATTAAAAATTAAAGATAAGATAAATGAGAAAGATGTAGGTCTGGCAAAAGATTATTTTGAATTGCTTAAGCAAATTTGTGGGTATGAAACACATTGCTGGGATGATTATGTGAACACATTAGATACAAAATATTTAGATTCATATAAAGAAGCCAGAATCATTAGAAGTGACCTGATGGATGTGTGTTTCAAACTTTATAAAGTAAAGCCCGAAGATGAATCCTGGTGCAAATTAAAACATTGTTGTTCTTCAGCGATGCACTGCCAAGAAAATGCGGTTAGATTGATAGAGGACGAGTTGTTTGATGAAATAAAAATATTAGCCGAAAAGCATAAAGCATTGTATGTAGTATTTTTAAGATTGTTAGAAATAAATGAGGACAATGCTAAAGTGATTAGTTCTGCATAAAGAGGAGGTAAAACAAAATGGAACAAAGAAGATTCCCCCCAAGAATAAGAAGAAGACCAGAAGAAGGAGGCTGTAAGATTGAGGTTAAAAAAACAAGGTCTGGAAAAAAGATAGTTATCAGTCGCAGTTGCACAAGGGAACAAATTAGAATGCTTCAAGAATCTGGAGAAATAAATCTTAAGGAGAGGGGAGAACATGCCCAGACGTAAGAAATTTAAGAAATGCGTTCTCAAAGAGATGGAAGCTGGGTTAACTAAAAAAGAAGCCACTACTAAATGTAGTCGCACTATAAAAAAAGATGGAAATAGAAAAAGGGTTGTTCTTTGATAAATTAGATCTTTTTATTTTAAAAAGAATATTTTTGTCATACAAACAAAAAAAAGAAATGAATACTTGGAATCTCGCAAATGATTTTATTGCAAATGCTCATGGGATAATAGATATGCAGGGACTGTATGGAAAATATAAATTAGAGATTGATAATATATATACTAAAATCAAAAGGAGGGTTCAAAGATATCAAAAATTTGAAATTTTGCGAATTGTTAACAATGGTGGTAATGATAAAATTTTTGAATTAGATCTTGATAAAATATCTTTTGCCAAACACAAATTTTCGGATGGCTTTCAAGAATGTATCCTTATTAGAATTGTTTGAAAGTGGGATTCCCGCCCTATCACCAAACAACAGGAAGGGTTTATAAATAACAAAATACTAATAAAATCATGAAAGTCACAAAGAACAAAAATCCAGTTTTTGTATTTATGCTATTGTTTACATTCTTATTTAGTTTTACATTGGTAAGTGCAGTTCCAGTTCTTGTTTCTCCATCAACTGGAGGCACATTATCGGGGGCTAACGCAGTTCTGAATGTTACTAATGGAACATTAATAGAAATGTTAAATTGTACTTGGTATGCAATTTCTTCTTCAACGGCTAATTCTACTGCTGTCTCAATTGGAGTGCAGACTAATGAAAGTGTATCTGCTGACCATATTAATATGACATTTGATTCAACAATTCTTGAAGATTCAAATGACTATAATGTTTATGCACAATGTTTTAATGCAACTTCGGACGAAACAACTGTTTATTCTACTGGCGTAATAATAGACAACACTGTCCCAACATCGCCAACAATTTCTCCTGCTGATTTATCATCTATTACATCTTCTGGCACTCAAACTTTTACTGGAACAGTTGTTGACGCTGAAACGACATCTTGTACTTATACTATTTATCGAGGTGGGAGTTCTTCTGACGGTTCAGCTGGTTCAGGAGTTTACTCAGGAACATCTTGTACTTTCACAAAAGCTTTTTCATCAAGTGCAGACAACGGCGTTTGGCATGCTACAATAATTGCAAGTGATGGAACGAATACAACATCTTCAGTTTCAAAAGTAACCGTTAGTATTCCTGGAGCTGGTGGTGGATTGATAACCCCATTAACAACTACTCAAGGAACTCTTGATTCTATAAGTGAAGAGAATGGTTGGAAATGGATTTTAGGAATTGTTATAATTCTTGGAATCATCGGAATGATTTATATGTTTAGTAGAAAAAACTAAGGATCAGGTTTTTAATTTTTTAATTTTCTTAATATAATTCTTTATAATCAAAAAAATCCCCTGTCGTCTAACGACAGGGTGAGCTTATAAAGACTAAAAACCTTAAAATTATCACTGGAGATATATTCTGCTAATCATTAGTAGATATGGGTAAAGGGTACCTAAATCTCCGTCTATTCCGAGTAAATACGGAAGAGGGTAGAACTGAAGTGAGTCAGATACTGAGGGAGTCTGATAACGTGATGTTTACGCCACTGAACTATTGAAAGAAATAGGAAACCCAGTTAAAAGGAGGTAAAAGTTATAAAAATTCACGATGGAAATTGGAGCATTAAGTTTATTAATAGCGTTAGGTATCGTTGGAGTCTTCATGCTAATGGCTGTTTTTCAGAAGTCATTTCAAAACACAAAGAAGAAGCCATTTATGAAGACAATCTTCACTATTTTCGGTTTTGTTCTTCTTGGATATACCCTTGTAGGAATGGGCGCTCAGTTTGGTCTGTATGAAATGCCAGGAGAGATTGGAAATTTTTTCCTAGCTTCTTCGGTAGTTAGCAGTAATTACGGAGGAGACTACACACCAATCAATTGTCCGCCAGGAACTGTTCTACAGAACGGCGTTTGTGTTTCACAAACTGGTGGAGGAGCAACCTATCAGCCAACCGCATCTTACTCTGCACGTGATAAGTATTCTACTACTTCAGTATCTGGTACATCTTACTATAAGGTGAACGGGAACAGTGCTACAACCACTGCTTACGCAAACACAAATATAGGTGATAGTATCACATATTGGGTAAGCAATACTTCTTACTGGACAAAGCCTGTAATAAAAACTGCAGGTCAAGGAGTAACAACTTTCGAAGCTTTGGGTTGGTCTAACTCATCTGCTACTGTGACATTATACGACTCTGTTAATCGTCAAGCGACAACAGACGGAGCATATAATACGTCAATGGGAGCAAATGACCAGGCTAACATAGAAATCACTTATCAGGGAACTGCTGAAGGATCCGCTGGACCTTTCGGTGGAATGATGGTAATCGAGTACAACGCTACTCTACCATCAGTAATCTGTACAGGTGACGTTCTTATGTCAGATAGTCCTTATCATTTGACATACACAACATCCGCTACAACTCATACTTATAAGCCATGGGCTTATGGACCGAGTTTGGATGATGGATCTGGAGCTGTCAAAAGAATCGACTGTCAATTCAAGAATGGAGCAACTGCTGTTGGAGCGGGTTCTGTTTACTACGTAAAATTCATCCCTGCTAACTATTATGTTACAGACGGTGGTGATATTGAACTCGACACGGAACGGTATAGCGACGGGGATACTACAAGAACAGGAAGTACAATCAATTTACCCACAGCTACGGCTTACTTTGGGGCGTAATTCTTGAGTAGTAACACTACAAACCTTATTTTTTTTGGGAGGTCTTAAACCTCCTACTTTCTCTTTTTTTTCTTTCTGCCGAAGGTGTAGAAAGGTTTAAATAACCATTATACATACTATCTACATGAAGATCGCAATCACAATACCAGACGAATTAGTTGGGAGGATAAAGAAATTTAGGGAAGGGGTGCTTGAAATTAATGTTTCTAAAATATGTGCTAAAGCGATTAAAAAGGAATTAGATAAATTAGAAAATGCCATATAAAGATAAAAACAAAGAAAAAGAACGTTCAAGAAAATACTATTTGAAAAATAAGCAAAAGATGCAACAAAAAGGGAAAATTTATCGTTCAAAACCTGAGGTGAAAGAAAGGATAAAATTTCTTTCTAAAGAATATCGCAAAAGACCAGAAAACAAGAAGAAAACAAAAGAATACGATAAAAAATATTATCATGATAATAAAGAAAAAATTTCCAAACAAAGAAAAAAAATTCGTCAAAAAAATAAAGGCAAAATTAGAGAACGGGGAAAAAAATATTATCAATTAAATAAAGAGAAAGTTCTAAAACGACAAAATAAGCGTTATCAAGAAAAAAAAGACGAAATTCTTAAAAAACAAAAAGAATATTATCAAAAAAATCCAGAAAAAGTAAAAGAGATTAGAAAAAAATGTGCAAGTAAACCCGAAAATAAAGCAAGGAGAAAAGAACAGAGCAGGAGATACCATCAAATCAATAAGAAAAAAAGGGATAAAAGGGTTAGATTAAGAAAACAAACAGATAAGGATTTTGCGATTAAAGGAAGGTTAAGACAGTTATTACGTCGGACATTTAAGGATTATACTAAAAAAGGAAAAATATGGTCGGCGAGTAAATATGGAATTGATTACAAAAAAATAATTGAACACCTTAAACCTTTTCCAAAAGATATCTCAAATTACCATATCGACCACATAAGACCACTTTGTTCCTTTAATTTTATCAAAGAGGATGGATCAACGGACTTAGAAGAAATTAGAAAAGCATGTGCGCCAGAGAATTTGCAATGGCTTACTGCGAATGAAAATCAAAGTAAGAGTGGAAGATATTAAAACAAAATTTATCTTCACAGACTATAAAGATCATACTTCACTATGGAAGCAAAAATACAAAACGGAGAAGCAGGATATTCGCACGTAACAAAACATTTAGAAAAAGAAGGTTATACTTTTATAGCAACGTGGGAAATCAATCAAAACAGATATAGAGTCCTAAAAACTAATAAGACAACATTTTTAATCATGTTTAAACGAGAGTTCTTTTACAATTTTAGCCGATATTTTAGGGAACAAGGTGCAAAGGGAATGGGAGAAACAATTAATATTTCTGATTTGAAAGATAGTGTTGTCAAAGGTGCAAGAAGCGTTTTATTTATTTATCCGAATGGTCATATTTATTCTATCAGCATTTCGGATTTTCTCAGCAATGGATTTCGGAGAATGAACAAAGAGGGGAAAGAAACAATTAGTGTCAGTATTCATTTATTAAAAAGGGAAAACAATCCCCCTATCCCCGAACAACAGGAAGGGTTTAAAAATTAAAAAACCATAGAATCAACATGACTAAAAAGAAAAAATGCAATACAGGATACGAAAGAATAGGAAGCAAATGTGTAAAAAAAGATAGTTATGGATCATGTCATACAGTTTCTTCATCAAGGAATTTTTATACTGAAGGAGGGGGGATTGGATTTTTTGGCTTACTCACAATTTTATTTATAGGCTTAAAACTTGGAAAAGTTATTGATTGGTCTTGGTGGTGGGTTCTTGCTCCTATTTGGTGTCCAATGGCATTAGGTTTAGTAATCATCTTTATCATGTGGATGTTGTTTAATTAATATGGAAAAGAAAAATATCATTGCCATTATATGTGTTTTATTTAGCGTGGGCATTATCTCAATTTTTTTAATATTTTCCTCTTTTGGAGAAGTTAATGACACAATAATCAATGACACAATAATCAATGACACTATCGTCGAAGATGTCTGTTTGTTGGATAGTGATTGCGTTCCTGCGAGTTGCTGTCATTCAATAGGGTGCGTGATTAAAGAGAAAGCTCCTGATTGTGCAGAAACGCTTTGCTCATGGGATTGCTCTGGACCATTAGACTGTGGGGCAGGATACTGTGGATGTGTTGATAACAAATGCGAAGTTGTTTCAAATTAATAAATTAAATCTCCCCCCTATCACTAAACAACAGGAAGGGTTTAAAAGTTAAAAAGATATAGACTTAACATGGTTAAAAAGAAAAATAATAAACTATTAATTGGAATTTTAATTGCTGTTTTAGCTTTTGTATCAATATTTTCAGTTGTTTATTTTGGTGATGATACCGACGGCACAACATTATCAGTTTCGTCATACTCAGGAGATATGCCAGATGATACTCCTTTAGACTTTTGCAACTCAGTAGAAAATTGTAATTCTTATTTAATTCAACAAGGTATGCCTTCTAACTTTTTACAAGAAAGGGGGTATATAATTTATTGTCAAAATGGTGATTGTTACTTTAAGAAAATCTAATTTGAAAGTTTTACCAGTGATACTGGGAATTTTTCTATTTGTAATTATGTCAATTTCAATTGTTCAAGGAGCAGTTCTCTCTATTGACCAAGCAAATATAAGGTCTAGTTATTTTGGGTTTGATGAGGCGTGGATTGTTTCATTGGTTTCAGATGATTATACAACCGATTCTCTTAATGCTTATTTAACTCCCCAAGCAATTGAAGATGCTTCAGGGTATGAATCAGAACAAGCATTACAAATTAGTGTAAATACTAAACCAAATTATTGCACTTACTCTTTCAAGACAAATACTTTTAATTATCAAGATGTTTATACTGTTGAGCCTATAAAAATTTCAAAATGGCTATGGACAAAATCAGATGTAGAAGAATTTAAAAATATGATTGAATCTCAATGTGCAGACTTCTCAAAACCAAACTATAAGGTGCAAATTGAGAATCTTGATTCTGATGGATCAAAGTGGGATGCAGGAGATTATGTTTATGGAGATACTTCTTGGATACTTGAAGCACATGCTTTTTGCGTTAAATTAAACGAGAAAATTGGAACGATTGCTCAACCAATAGATAAAAGAATTATTGCTGAAACAGATTGGACAGTAGGGGTTGAAGGTAAAACTCCAGAAGTAAAAACAATAAGTAATTCTGAAACTGGTGAAGGGAGAAACACAAAGTTAGGAGATAATGTTTGGGTACAATGGCAAGGAAATTTAGGGACAGGAGAAGATTGCCCAGATGTTTCAAACTTAATAGGGGTTCATGACAATTCTTTTTCAAACGGGTGGAGATTTGGAAGCAGAGATGATTATTATACCTATAGTTCATATTTAACAAATAGGATTAAGCAAGATATAAGGGAGTACGCGGAATCAAGTTATCCTGAAGATTATCAAGGACTTTTTAGAAACAGGGCAAATGCAATTATAAATAATGTTGTAGATGAGGAAAGCGGATTTTCTTATTCGATTCTTGATACTTCATATTATTCTGGCAAAGTAAGAGTTGATCTCGGCAGACAAATTGTTTTCCCCTTATTCAAATTGATTATTGACGCTGATTATTTAGAAATCGTAATCCCAACAGGAGAGCCTTCAATCGTGAGTGTTAGTGATATAGAATTTACAGAAGGATTGGCGGGTCAGGTAACTGCAGTCATTAAAAACAAAGGGGATGGGAAAGGAGGATTTACTACAAGAATTAAGGATTGCACAAATGGATTTAGTAGCTCAACTGCTCCGACGGGAAGTATTCTTGATGCTGGTGAAACAGACACATTATATTTTAATGTTATTGGTTCTTCAACTGTCGAACAAGCGGTAGTGAGTGGTGTTTGTACTTTAGAAGTTAAAGAATCAACAACTGGAGAGGTTGCAACAAAGATTTTTGGAGCTAAGATGAATCAATTACAACAATGTATTCCAGGAACAATGGCTTGTTCTGTTGATGATTTAGGCAAAAGTGTGGTTAAAGAATGTAATAATGCAGGAACAAAATATGAGATAGTCGAGACATGCCCCGAAAGTCAAGAATGCAGGTTAACTGTTTCTGGTGCGAAGTGTGTGGATAAAGACGACGACGACGATTTTTACTGCGAAGACTGCGACGCCTACGCAAATAATTTAATCTTTGGAAAAATATTCGAGTCTCAAGAATGTAACCCAAAATTCCATCACAATAGCCTATTCTGTATTATGTCAATATTAAAATTATTCGCCATACCGTTTATCTTTATCATATCTTTAATACTTGGAGTTCAGACATTAAACAAACTTCTTGGAAGACAATATATGTGGTTATCTGCGATAATTGGGACAATACTATCTTTATTGATTGCAATGTTAACTTATATTTTCTTTTGGTTAGGGGTAGTGATTCTTATAATTTATGGTATCTTTAGGGTTGCTCTGAATTTCATTCCAGGATTAAATGTGGTGAGAAGAAGATGAAATGCAAAAGAGGATACAAACAAAGAGGAGGAAAGTGCGTGAAAACTAAAAGAACAATCAAACAACAAAAATTTAAGAATAAATGGATTACGATAGCTTTATTTTTTTGTTCTTCTCTTGTTGTTCTCGTAAACAATGCGACTGATTTATTTGCTAAATTTGGATTATTTGTTCCCGTCCAATGGGTAGGGTGGGGAGGAATGATTTTAACAATGTTTTATACATGGTGGTTAGCATCGGAGGATAAAATATGAAATGCAAAAGAGGATATAAACAAAGAGGAGGAAAGTGTGTGAAAGTAAAAAAGGGATTTAAAAAATCAAAATTTCAAACTTGGTGGAAAACCCATTGGGCTGAAGTTGTCTTTTTAACCTCTATAGCTTTATCAATTTATTTTATATTAAAAGGGACGGGGTATTTTTGATGAAAAAAATATTAATGTTTTTAATGATGGGTATCTTTATGTTTTCTTTAGTTAGTGCTTCCATGAAGATTACAAATATTCCCGACGACATAACTTCTTTTGAAGAATGGAAACAAAAAGTTCTACAAGCAAATGCAGGAACGGGATATTTTGCAGTTACTTATCCTTGGTCTGGTGCATGTTCTCAAACTTGCCTTGACCTTTCATGGTTTGGCGATTGTAATCCTTGTCAGAATGGCGAAGTTGCAACACAGTGTACATGGCATCCAGATAGCATGTCCGTCATCGACCCGTGGAATTCTGCAAATGAATATTGTGATGATTGGTTAAAGCCTTATGATTATTATAACAAACAATGTTATTGTAAAACTCCGACAACACAATGTTCAGGGGGAGCAGATCCAGGAGATAGAAAATGTCAAGGAGATGAAGTTTGGAGATGTGATAATTCTGGGACATGGGAATATGTATCAGATTGTGATTATGGATGTTCATCTGGCTCATGCCAACAACAGCAATGCGTAGACCACACGACAAAATCTTGTGAAGGAAATTCTGTTTATTGGTTTGATTCTTGCGGGGAAAGACAAGAAGAATATGAAAGGTGCGAATCGGACGAAAATTGTGAGGGAGACAGATGCGTAAGATTTTGTGAAGAAAAATTTATAGGTAGTAAATTATGTAGTGGTTTAAACATAGTTCAACAATATCAATATAGTGATTGTACTACAAACATAAGAACGGTTGAAACATGCCAACATGGATGTGAAAATTCTCAATGTAAAAATCCTCAATGCCCTACTTGTTCAGAGCCAACAGACTGGTCGCAATGTAGTGTAGGAGAAATGTTCAGGACTAATTATAAATGCGATAGCACAACTAATTATGAATGCAGATCATTTACAGAAGAACAATCTTGTGAATGTGGAACGTCGGGGCAATGTCAATATGACGAAATTTGTGAATCCAATGTTTGCGTTAAATTAGAATGCGAGGAAAACGAAATTGCAGATTCGCATACCTGCATTAAAAAATCTTCTCCAGTTTTGTTGATTAGTATAATTATTGGAAGCGTAGTTTTTATCTTGATGATTGTTTTGGTGGTCGTTATTATGAAAATGGGAAGCAGGGGGATGAGAAGATGACATATTGCGATACGAACATAATAACTTCTTCTATAAATAGGATAAGATTAAAAAAATCTTTAGGAGGTTTTGGGTGCAAAAAATTCGAAGATTCTATTAAATCAGAATCTCCTTTTGGAGAAAAAGAATTAAGGGAGATTAAAAAGTGTGTGGTGTCAAGAGATCCTTTGTTAAGTGATATAGGTAGGCATAAACATTCATTAGGAGCGGTGTTAAGTCTTTCGAGTATAAAAAAATTAGATATTAAAAAAGTCAATGGTCTTAAAAAAGGTAGGGAGATATATAACAAAGCTTGTTCTAAGGTCGATAAAAAATCAAGATTTTATAAAGGATTTTGTAAGAGAGGAAAACTTAAAAGTAATAGAGAATTAAATCATAATAACTTGAATGATATAAAACATTTTGGAAGTGCAATTGAATTAGGTGAAAAGGAATTCATTACTATAAATAAACAAGATTTTAAACCATTAAAAAATGTTACAAATATTAAAATTAAGTAAATCCAGCGGACAACCCATAATGGTTGTCAGCAAAAAGGGATTATACCTCAAAGATATAATCTATCTAAAAATAAAATGATAATCAAGTATATAAACTTTTCGGAAAAATCAAATATTAAAATGAAATTGAAAGGAGGTGCAAAAAAATAATGAAAAGAAAAACAAGCGCAGGATTCGAAACAGCATTAACATTTACAAGCCTTTTTGGTTTCTTAGTGATAGCTCTAAATTCTTTTACGGAATTTAATCTTAGCCCATGGACAACAACAGCCTTTTTGATGTTGGCGGGGGTAGGACTTGCAATGGAAGGTAAAGTTTTGACAATAAGGAACTGGGCAAGAGACGGAATACAAGGACCAGAAATTCCAATGATATTTACAGTCGTATTTGGTATTTTTATGATTGTAGTAGGAATTTTGGCTATGCCTGGAGTAGATATGTTGACTGATCAATTAAAAGGAACTGTGGGGATTTCAGCAATATTGAGTATGGCTTTTATAGCACTACAGAAATGGGTGATTGACTAAATGACAAACAAATGTAAAAGGGGTTACAAGAAAGTTGGAAACAAATGTGTTTATAGTGGAACTTTTGCCAAAGGGAAAGGTGTTCTGCAACACAATCTTAATGTTAGAAATGTAATTATAGGTATGGCTTTCTTGTTATCTTTTTTATGGGTAGTTAATCCTCCAGCAAGAAGTGCAGTAGGAATAAACCTTATTTTTTTAGCAGTATCTTTTTTGGTTTATAAGGCTAAAGAATATCAAGATGATTTAATTGGAATTCGTAAAAACAATCTTTTGTCGTCTATAGGTTATGGAGTAGTTTTTGCATCCTTATTTTTCTTAATCACATTAGTTGTTCCTGGAATGAGCTTAGGGTTTCCTTCTTTACCTGCATCAATTGGGGACAGTCTTAAATTCTTTTTAGTCGTACAGGGGGCTACCAGTACGACTAAAAAGAATTTAGATCTTTTTGTATAATCATCATGGTACCCATAAGACTTACCAAGAGATTCAAAAGCTTCCTGATATTTTGCAGATCTTTTTTCTGCTTGCAAAAGTCCCTTATTGTAATCTGATTGGGATTTGG
>JAYEHV010000004.1:11952-21903 GCA_034716495.1 Nanobdellota archaeon | reverse complement strand
GGCAATCCGCTTCGATTATAGTTAATCTTTCCAGTATCAGGGTTCCATTGTGCGGGGTCTTCTTCAAGATGTAATTCAGTTATATTGATTCCTTTAAATTTTCCACCAGTCGCATTTGTTGTCGCGTGCATTCCGGAAATCGTGTTCTGGTATCCTTTCGGCAAATCTGCCCAGTTATAGTGTTTCCTCTGCCAGATGATATTGGAGTAATTAATTTTCGAGCCGAAGATGAGTGCGATTTGAATCATTTTTTTGATGGCTTCTAAGTTTGGTGCCATCGGTTTTGAGCCGGGTTGTCCTGTGCAAATCGGGCAGACTAAAGAATTTGGTTTGGCGTCTAGAAACTCAGTTTTGCACATACAGAATAGTTTTTCGCGAGTATCTAAATATCCGTGAATTTCTAGTCCAATCTTTACAGGGAACGCTTTTGTCATGGCTGATTAAGAGCTAGAACCTTTTTATGTTTTACTAAGGACTCGCCGCTAATCTGTCTTGAATGCAAAATGTTCGTTTCGCAATTTCTGCAGCTTGTCCAATTCCTTTGTTCTCTAAAATATTGAACATTTCTCTGGCCAGTTCTATCTTTTCTTTAAACTTATTACTCATTTAATTTTACCCCTTTTTCCTCCAGGAATTGCATTACAGCCTTGTCAACAAAGTTCCGCTTCGACGGAAACTCGACACTAATTTTCCTATTAGAAATATAACCTTTAACAGCATCGTCTAACCATCGACTTACCTTGATTGCTGTATCTTTTCTTTTTTTGGTAACCATTAGTATATTTATGGTAACCATGGGTATTTAAAGGTTTTGCTAACTCCAAACATTTTTATATCTTTCAAAACTGATTAAAGTATGAAAACGAAAACATTCGTTCCAAGAGATAAGGTAGCTTTGCAAACGAAAAGTAAGCTATGGAAAGGTTATATTCTTGAGTCGCACGATTCAGAAGTTATTTTATTAAAGCTAGAATCGGGTTATAATATTGGAATTCGGGAAGGGGAAATTCTTAATGCCAAGGTTTTAGAAAAAGCTAAGCCAAAAGATAAAAAGGAAATTATTCTAGAAAAAAATTCTAAGTTAAGAAATGTCGTCGTTATAATTACTGGAGGGACAATTTCTTCAAGACTTGATCCAAAATCTGGTGGAGTAATTCCTACCGATGCTGAGGACATTTTGAATATTGCTCCTGAGATAAAAAATATATGCAACGTTACAAAGATAGATACTCCTTTTATGAAATTCTCGGAGGATATGGATCCGAAAGACTGGAAAAAATTAGCTGAGATTTGCGAACCTTATCTTAACGATGAATCCGTCGATGGTTTGATTATAACACACGGAACTGATACTCTCCATTATACTTCCGCGGCTTTATCTTTCTTTATTCAAAATTTGAATAAACCAATTGCTTTGACTTATTCCCAGCGATCTATAGATCGAGCTTCGACTGACGCTGCTTTGAATTTAATTTGTTCTGCAAAATATGCAACATCAGATATAGCAGAGATTGCACTGGTTGGACATAAAAACTCCGACGACAAAAGCTGTATAGCAATGCCCGCGACAAAAGTTCGAAAAATGCACACTTCACGAAGAGACGCTTTCAAGATAGTCAATGATACTCCAATCGCAGAAATCACTTCACAAAAATTAGAAATTTTAAAAACGTTTAATGCTCGTTCAAATAATAAACCAAAAATTGATACAAAGTTTCAGGATAAAGTTACGTTGATAAAAGTTCATCCGGGACAAGACCCTTCAATAATCGAACATTATGAACAGCAAGGCTATAAAGGTTTAATCATCGAGGCTACTGGGCTTGGCCAGGTTCCCGGAAAAACCTCCTCGACAAACTGGCTTCCAAAAATAAAAAAGGCAATTCAGAATGGAATGGTAATCTGTGCAACAGCTCAGACGATCTATGGTGAATTAAATCCAAATGTGTATTCTTCTGGAAGAGATTTACAAAAGACAGGCATCATTTTTCTTGAGAATATGTTATCTGAAACTGCACTCGTTAAACTTGGTTGGGTTCTTGGACATAAAAATTGGAATCCAAAAGAAAAAATGTTGAAGGATTTCTCCAACTAGTTAGATAAAAATAAAAAGTTAAAATTATTTCTTGATTTCCCAAGAAATAGGATATCTTACAGCTACGAAGTTGTAAACTAAAATCATAACCATCGTCATCAAATATCCTAAGATACCTGATTGAATTGGTGCACTAAGAAATGTCTGGACTGCAGTTATTGAAACTCCTTGAGTTAGCAAAGCATCTCGTGAGTTCCACATAACTAATCCAAATGGCAGATACATCACCAAAGAAAGTACTCCAAAAAACACAGCCGACTTATAACTAATCTTTGTTAATTTCATTCTTACCTCCTTAGAAAATTTAAGAAGAAAGATTATTTAAAGCTATTGTTTTGAGTATAAATATGGAACATGACTACAAAAAAATTGGGCTTAAAATTGGATTGGAGATTCATCAGCAACTTGATACAAATAAGTTATTTTGTAATTGTCCTTCTGTTTTGAAAAATGATGAACCTGAATATATTGTTGAAAGAACATTGAATCCCGTGGTTGGTGAAACTGGGGAGATTGATGTTGCGGCTGCACATGAAAAGACGAAAGATAAAACTTTCATTTATCAGGTTTACGATACTAATTGTTTGGTTGAACTTGACGAGTCGCCTCCGAGGAAAATTAATCTTGATGCGTTAAAAATTGTGTTGCAGATTGCGGAATTGTTTAAGTGTAAAATATTTCCGATAACTCAGGTGATGAGAAAAACTGTTGTTGATGGGACTAATACGTCAGGGTTTCAGAGGACAGTTTTGGTTGCTCATGATGGTTATGTTGAAACTTCGGAAGGGAAAGTTGGGATTGAGACTATCGCGTTGGAGGAGGATTCAGCGAGGAAAGTTTCTGAGAATGAAAAGACTAAGACGTTTAAATTAGATAGGTTGGGGATTCCGCTTGTTGAGATTACGACGAAGCCGGAGATTTATTCTCCTAGGCAGGGAAAAGAAGTTGCTCTAAAGATTGGGGAGGTGTTGAGGGCTTGCAACGTCAAGCGAGGAATCGGAACAATTCGTCAGGATGTTAATGTTTCTATTAAGGGAAGTAAGAGGGTTGAGATTAAAGGGTTTCAGGATCCGAAGATGATGATTAAGATGATTGATACTGAGATTTCGCGACAGAAGGAATGTGTTAAAAATAATGAATGTAAAGGTGAGGTTCGTGGTGCGCTTCCCGACGGGAGTTCGAAATTTCAGCGGCCGATACCCGGGGCTGCAAGGATGTATCCTGAAACGGATGTTCCGCTTTTAAAAATTTCACGAGAATTAATTAATGAAGCGAAAAAGAATTTACCGAAACTTGCTTCCGAACATAAATCTTATTTAAGTGAATTTGGACTAAATGATGAATTAGTGAAACTAATCTTGAAACAAAATAAGGTTGAGGATTTTAAAACTCTGAATAAAGTAATCGAAAGCCCGGAGCTAATTGCAAAAGCTTTGACGCTCTTTCAGAAAGAGATTGCTAAGAAGGCGGGGAAGACATTAGAGGAGGTTAATGAAATTTTGAATGCTCATATCTTGGAGGCAATTTTGGAAGAGGTTGGGAAGAAAATTTCAAAAAACGATGTTAGGACTGTGATGCAAAAAATTGTTCTTGGGGAAACTCTTGATGAAGCAATGAAAAAATCTGATGTTAATTTGAAGGAAGAGGTTGAGAAATTGATTAAGGAGAAACCTGGATTGTCAGAAGGTGCTTATATGGGATTGGTTATGGGGAAGTTTAAGGGGAAGGTTAGTGGGAAGGAAGTTGCGGATGTTTTGAGGGGATTTTTTTAACATCGCGATTAAGAGAAGTTTTGCGAAGCAAAATTTGGGCGAGGACGCTGCAAGGTCTGAGTCTCTAAACGGATGTTTTGTTCCCCGGGCAAAGCGAGAGTGCAACGTGGTCGAGGATTTTGAAAAAATCCAAAGAAGTAGCGATTACTATTTTTTAGGAGTGGGAAAGTCTGAGTTTTGTTAATCTCTCTTTTGTTTCTTTTTCTATTTGTTCGATAAGCGAAGGGGGCAGTTTTTCAGGTTTTCTGTGATAAACAAATTCTGAGTTTAGGATACTATATTTTTTTAAATCTGGCTCGGGACCATATTCTTCTATAAGTTGCTTCAAAATAAAATCCCAAACTTTTTCTCTCATTATGTCAAAAAAATTAGTTTGTTGATAAATAATAGAAAACCTCTTGTAAAATCGTCTCTTGGAGGAGCCCCAACGAATCTTCCAGTTTAGGTATTTTTCCTTGTGTTTGTAGGGATCTATCTTCATATATTTGTAAGGTATTTCATTATTTTAAATGAAATATAACGAATCAATACACAAAAAGATACTCATTAAAAGGACCATAATGGGTCCATCCCCCCACCCAGAATCGAACTGGGCCACAGCGGGCTACAACCGCCTGCTCTACCAATGAGCTATGGGGGGACAATATAATTTGACAATTTTAACTTATAAAGTTTTAGATAAGTTATTTATATAAAAAAATTACTTGGATTCTTCTCCAATCCATTTGAAAAGTATTCCAATTAAAATTAACAAGACTGCAATCAAAAGTGAACCTTTAATCCCAAGTTCAATTGCTCCAACAATTACGCATACCTCTCCAAAAGTTGTGAAAAAAAGATATCCCCTTATATTTTTGGTCTTTACCATAAAAACTACCTAACAGATTCCTCTTATAAATATTACTTCAACTTTATTTTTCCTTTCTGCCAATCATCAATTACCTTAATCGCAATCCTATTCTCATCAACTTCCCCACCCTTAACCAGAAACCCCTTCTTCCGCCCAATATCCTCAAATACTTCATAAGCATTCCCTCCACGGGCATTATAATACTTCTTCAATAATTTCATATCCCGCTTCATCAAAAACTCTATTATCCTAATCGCAACTTTTTCCGGATTCTTAATTTTATGCGGATCCTTCGATGCCGTCATCCCAATCTGAACCTTCCTGTCTCCAAACGGAATAACCCCTGGAGAATCCATAATCCTCAATTTTCCAATACGAGCCCATTGCGTTTTCTTCGTAGTCCCAGACATAGATGACACTCTCGCCTTCGCACCAGGTACCAACAAATTAATCAAAGTAGATTTCCCAATATTCGGATAACCAACTAATCCAATACGCAAACTCGAACAATTCCAATTTTCTGCCATATTTTCCAAAACCACTTTCAAATTCTTAACTCCAATTTTTTTTGTAGCCGAAATAAAAAAAGCATCAGAATATTCTTTCTTTAATTTCTCAATATCTTTTCGCCCGACTAAATCCGACTTATTAAAAACAATCAACAATCGCTTCCCCTTCATCAACTCAACTTTCTCAATAATTTCAGAATTCCTCGCAATCTCTGGCATCCTCGCATCCACTAAAAGCAACACGACATCGCTATTCCGAAGAACGTTAAGAACTATTGGCCAAAATCCCATAATAATTATAGAACTTCAGACCTTATAAAATTAATCAAATTTGCTACTACCACTCTGAAATTGTCCAGCATCACTCGCTAGTCAAACGCTATATAAACCAAATTATAATCTCAAATATACTTCAAAGTTCATAATTCTATATAAAGGAAAAGCCATTGATTAAATTAAGGAGGTGAAAATGGAAATAGAACTTACTATAAAGAACGAAAACCTGAACGATGACTTAGGAAGAGAGGCGGATTGTATAAGGAGAGAAATTTTCAGAAGATATCCTAACGCAATCTGGGAACGATGTGGTGCAGGTCATAAGATAATTATTTAGATTAAAGGTTAGTTAATGATAATCTTAAATTATTCCTCTTGTGTAATTCTAGTGAATAGTTTCCATTTTTAATTTGTGATTTTAACTTTTCGCTAATACTCCCATTTGCCAATATTTTAAAACTAGTCTAGCGGTTCTATCTGTGTCAACCTTACCGCCCTTTTTAAAAAATCCTTTAGCCTTGCCTAATTTCTCGACTAAAACTTCTGCGTCGCCATCGGCTTTAATCCCGTAAAATTTTTCAATTTTGTCGGAATATGAAGACATTAAATAATGTAGGACATCTTCTGGATTCTTGACGTCGCTATAAGTTCTTGCTCCTAGTTTTACATCTTCTCCAAAAGTCGCTCCTTCCTTAGAGGTATACTTAGCTGAGGGAATCACACCTGGCGTATCTAAGATAAGGATTTTTTCGGACATTCTAATTTTCTGTATACCTTTGGTATACCCCGCTTGCTTTGATGTTTTCGCTGCTCCTCTTCGGCTAATCAGATTAATCAAAGAACTCTTTCCGACATTAGGATACCCTATAATCCCCACCTGCACTCTTTGACGAACATCTTTTAACTTCACACGTTTTGCCTCAATCTTAATTCTATTTCTCAAATCTTTTGCACCTTGCTTCGTAAGAACCGAAACAAAAATATAAGGTCTTAAATCTTCGGGCAATTTTTTCTCAATGGTCTTTACATCAACTAAATCTGCTTTATTCAAAACATAGATTATTTTCTTATCCAATTTTTTAATCTTTTTCTCAACTGCTAAATTTCTTGTTTCTTCAATAAATCTTACATCCAAAACTTCCAAAACAATATCTGAAATTCGCACAACCCCTTCCATGACCTCGGGATATTTTCCTCGCTGTTTCTTAATATTTTTAATCCTGCCAGTATGTCGCGAACCAAAACTATAACGTACTCTAACCATTAAATATTAAAAATAAATGAGTTTAAAAATTAGACTCTCGAATAGATTAGTCTTTTAATCTGTCAATTTTCCTATCCAACTCCATTCTTCCCAGCTCCCTTAACTCTGCTTTTGCCCCGCTTTTATATGCGCTCCTAACAATGAAAAATAAAAAAAATCCGGTAAAAAGAATTCCGAATCCGATTAAGACATAATTGCTCTTCTCAAAAAAGATATCTTTAAGAGTATGACCTACTAATCCTTTTTTATTTATTTGGATTGTGTTATTATCGAGACTTGGGGCATCTTCTTGGATAATTATTTCTTCTGTAATGTTTTCCGTTTTTTCAACCTCGACTGTTTCTCTTTCGGAATCGTTGATAGAAGCGATTTCTCTTAAATCTATTATAATCTCTGAACCGTCGATTGTGAATGGCCCTCTTTCTGTACTAAAACTTATCTCCCCACTCTTGATAAAACGTAGGTTTAAATTCGCTTTCGATAATCCTGTCTCGACTTCAAACTTAATTATGCCAATATTCCTTCCAACAAAAAAAGGATAATAGGAATCGCCTAAACTCTCGCTCCCCAGATTTCGTAATTTTAAGATTGCTCCTGTGTAAACATCATCGTTGATTACTGTAACATTCGTAGCCGTAGCAGAAACATCTACGACAAGGACGAAAAATACTAATATTATCACCAAATTTTTCATGGAAATAGATATCCAAAAAGATTATAAAACTTTCTAATATCTCTTTTTCTTAAAGTTTCGATTAAATCTTTTGTCTTTCATAGTTTTCCCTTTAAAATTCATCCTTCCAGAGTTATTTCTACCGCCAAATCTACCTTGCCTCTTCGGGGAGTCAAACTCAACATAAACTTTTTTGAATTGGGGAGTCATAGTTCTCTCGATAACTAAACCTTGGTTATGTCTTTTGATATTCATAAAATTTTTATAATCCCTACTCGCCAGGATGTTTATAGCGATACCTTCTGCCCCAGCTCTGGCAGTCCTTCCGATTCTATGGATGTAATCTTTCGCGTCTAACGGCAAATCATAATTATAAACATGCGAAACTCCAGAGATATCAAGACCTCTCCCAGCAACGTCGGTGCAAACAAGAACATTGACATTTGAATTATCGAAACCTTTCATAATACGAGACCGTTTATTTTGTTCCATTCCACCATGAATCGCCTGAGAACTAATTCCTATATCATTCAAATTTTTAGCGACAAAATCGGTGTTCCTTCGAGTATTGCAAAAAATCATAACCAAATGAGCATTCTCATTTTTCAATAAATGAACTAGTAACGAAAACTTTTCATTATCACGAACATCATAATAAATTTGTTTTAACTTCGATGCATCAACATAACTTTCTACAGAAATCTCGACAGGAGTCTTCATATATTTTTCCGAAAAATCTGCAAGCTCGGAATTAATCGTCGCTGAAAATAAAAGAGTCTGCCTATCTTTGGGACATGCCTTAACAATTTTCGCAACATCTTCTTTGAAACCCATATCCCACATTCTATCTGCTTCATCCAAAACTAAAAAATTTACCTTTGACAAATTAATAGAATTACGTTGTAAATGATCAAGCAATCGTCCAGGGGTTGCAACAACAATATCTGCGTAAGTTAATTTCTTAATCTGATTATTCATAGAAACGCCCCCATATACTGAAACAATTTCAAGTCCTTTGTGATAGGATAGTTCACTAATGGCTCCTGCAACCTGCTCGGCTAATTCTCTTGTAGGAGTTAAAATTAATCCACGAACGCCTGTTCCTTTTTCAGTATTCTTAATTATGCCAGAACTAAAAGCCAAGGTTTTTCCAGACCCCGTCGCTGACCCAGCTATAACATCCTTTCCTTCAAGAATTAACGGTATCGTTTTCTCTTGAATCTCTGAGGGCTTTTCGAACTTCTTAGCTGAAATAATCTTCAACACGTTTTCGCAAAGGCCCAATTTTTCAAATTGTTCCATATTCTTAATAAATTCCCAAGAAAAATCTCGGACTGAATCCCTACGACTCACGTCCAAGGACTCTAACTTATCTACATAATTATACAAAAAAGTTAATTTATAAAACCTTGCATCTTAGAATTCTTATGGCAAAAAAATGTCCTGTATGTAATAGCACGAGATATGAAAAGATTAAAGGTGATTTTAAATGTGCTAAATGTGGTTATGTCAATAAATCGAGAGAGAATTTTCAAAAAGAACAGAGCCATAATTAACTTTATAAAACAAAATATTAATTAATATATTAAGAATGATTGCATTAAGTTAAACTCCGTTCGGGGCTCGCCTCCAGAGAGGTTAAAACCGAAAATTCCAATGTTGTTATCTTCGTTAAAATCATAAAGAAAACTTTCACAAAATTACTTCGTAACTTTGCCTAACAAAATTTTAACGAAATTGTTGAAAAATAAAAAACGAAAGATTTATTCTTTTTCTATTTTTGATTCAAGTTCGCTTTTTACTTGATTGTTCAATCCTCTTCTTGTAGCTCTATATACTATGTCTCCAACTAAATAAAGTCCAAATCCAATACCTGATTGAACATCGTCTCCTTTAACTAATGCTTGAACCAAAAATCCCCCTGCTCCACTTTTCAAGTAGCCAGCGTATTGATTTATTTGATCCATTTTTGGGTATTTTTGATTGTTCATTTTAATCTCCTTAGAAATAGAATAAACCAATATTTTATAAATCTTTCGTTTCTTTTACTACTTGAAAGTTAATAACTATTTTTCAACAACTACAATAACAACGAATTTTCGGCGAGCCCCGAACTTCTCCCTTCGGTCAACCACATTGCACTCTCACTCCACTTCGTTCCATTCGGGGAGTTTAACAGCGATTAAGAGATAAATTTTCTGTAGCTTTATTATGAAATTAAAGTTTTTTATTATTTTTTTGTAAAAAATGTTAATTATTTATGTATTTTTAAAATCCCTCGTCCAGTTTCAATTAATTGAAACTAGAAGGAAAAGAAGATATTTAAAGCTAATGTAAGTAAAAAGCTGTAGAAGCAGGAGACATATGTCACCAGGGAGCACATTATTAATTTCACAATTAACTTTATAAAACAAAATATTAATTAGTATATTAAGAACCCGTAGGCTAATGGCAGACCCTCTCGTTTACACCGAGATGACCCAAGTTCGATTCTTGGCGGGTTCATGAATCG
>JAYEHV010000004.1:0-11852 GCA_034716495.1 Nanobdellota archaeon | reverse complement strand
TTAATTTCACAATTAACTTTATAAAACAAAATATTAATTAGTATATTAAGAACCCGTAGGCTAATGGCAGACCCTCTCGTTTACACCGAGATGACCCAAGTTCGATTCTTGGCGGGTTCATGAATCGGACGTAGTTCTTTCTTGGTGAGTAATTCGCTTTGAGCAACACCAAATCAGATTATCATGTTGCGAAATGCAAATTACGAATAGGGTTCATATAAGAACTTGGGACCCAAGAAGATTTGCCTGAAGGGTACTTACGGAGTACGCAGGCTGGTTCATTTAATCTTCCAAAGGTAACAACATTTAAATATCGAAATCCCAATACTTAATTATGAACGAATCACACAAAAACGCTTCTGATGAAAATTCTGTTGAGCAAAATTTAGCAAAGGACTATGTTCCAAAATCAAAGCTAGGGAACCTTCCAATGTCCAATCAAATTGATGACGCACTAAAGAAAAAAATGGATAAGACGCGGAAGGAGATTGAAAAGTTTAAGGAAGAAATTGTGAAAAAAGTTCGGGGCGTTGAAGTGATTGGAATTATTCCTGCACAAGCTTCGAAGAAAATAGAAGAGGAATATGAGATTCCTGAAGAGGATGCTAAAAAGGAACTAATTCATATCTTGATGATTGTCTCAGAAAAACAATTTAAAAATATTGGAAAAATTCGTCTTGATGCGATTAGTGTTGCAAAAAAAATCAACGATAAATTTTGGATTCATGTTATGACTCCTGTCGATATCTGGAACCTTGGATTAGATTCTAAATTTGAAGTTATGGAGGCATTGTCGATGTCCTTTCCAATTCTTGATAAGGGACTCCTTGCGTCGTTAAGAGTCACACAAATTCATAAATCTCTCGTCTTAAAAAAGTTTGAAAAGTATGTAACAAGTTATGTTATAGGGGGTTCTTTAGTTCGTGGAGAGACAAAGTCTACCTCCGACATAGATGTTTTCATAGTTATCGATGACACTGATGTAAAACGAATGTCGCGATTAGAACTTAAGGAAAAATTACGAGGGATAATTTATTCGTATATTCAGGAAGCTGAAGCGATTGCTGGTGTGAAGAATAAACTTTCTCCACAGATTTATCTGATGACGGATTTTTGGGAGGCAGTAAAGGATGCTCATCCTGTGATGTTTTCTTTTATCCGGGACGGGATTCCTCTCTATGACCGTGGTGCGTTTCTCCCGTGGAAATCTTTGCTTCGAATGGGGAAAATTAAACCAAGCCCAGAAGCAATCGATATGTTTATGTCTTCTGGAAACAAACTTAAAGAGACAGTTCAAAAAAGAATCTTTGACGTCGCTACGCTGGATTTATTCTGGGGAATTTCCACACCAACTCAAGGTTTACTTATGCTTTACGGACTAGCTCCTCCAAATGTGCTTGAAACTGTAAAACAATTTAGGGAAGTTTTCGTTGAGAAAGAAAAATTAGTTGAAAAGAAATACGCAGATATTTTAGAAGAAATATTAATTAAAATTTGGAAAGGTTACGAACACGGAAAAGTTAAACCTGGAGATATTAATGGAAAAGAACTTGATAGATTATCGGGGAATGCTATAAATTATATTGAGAGGTTGAAAGAATTAAGAGAGCAGATTGAAAAAAGAACTCAGGAAAAATCGATTGAGAAAATCTATGAAGATGTCTTTGGAATGTTGGGCGCACTCCTAAAGAAAAAATCTGAAGGGGCGATACTTAGGGAGTTTGAAGAAAAACTGATTAAATCTGGAAGGTTTCCTCAGAGATTTTTGGACAATTTGAGGACGATTTCTAAGACAAAAAAAGATGTTGCGAAGTGTAGTGAGGCTAAGACTAAAAAGGATAACTTAACTGCAAAGCAGAGTAGGGCAGTTGATAACGCACGGAAATTCGCGTCGGAGATTACGAAAGCATTGATAGAATACACCCAACGATTAGACATCGCCTCGATGGAGCGGACACGATTTGTTTTGAAGAATAAAAACTCGAATGTAGAAGTCTTTTTCTTGAAGAATATCTTTGTTGTTGAAGGTTCGAAGATACAAAAGCTTACTGAAGAAAAATTAGTTAAGTCAGATACAAAAGAATTGCAAGAACAATTGCTGGCTAATCAGAACAAGGAATCGAAAATTGATTTTAAGGCGTTAGAAGTTTTGAAGAAGATTTTTGGGGAGTTTGAGTTAGTTTATTGAGAATAGAATGAATACTTAAATAGTAGACATACAATTAAAACATATGGATTTGGATTTAAATAATAAAATAGTAATTATATCTGGAGGGGCTAATGGAATTGGTGCAGAAGCTACAAGATATTTTTCCAAAGAAGGAGCCATTCCAATTATTCTTGATATCGATGAGGAAGCTGGACAAGAGATTTCAAGAAAAGTTCCAAAATCTCATTTTATCAAAACTGATTTAACAAATGAATCAGATTGCAAGAATGCAATCGATACTGTTTTAGAGAAGTATAAAAATATCCATATTTTGATAAACAATGCAGGAATAAATGATAAGATTGGATTAAATAATTCCGTGGAAGATTTTGAAAAATCCCTTAAAAAGAATTTGATTCATTATTTCATATTAGTAAAATATTCGTGGGAAGCATTAAAAAAAACAAAAGGTTCTATTGTAAACATATCATCTAAAGTTGCGGTTATTGGTCAGGGGAAAACATCAGGTTATGCAGCATCAAATGGCGCAATATTAGCTTTAACTAAAGAATGGGCGATTGAAGGTCTACCTTTTAATATTAGGGTAAATGCTATTGTACCTGCAGAAGTTTATACAAAGGGTTATAAAAAATGGTTAAAGCTTCAAGAAAATCCAACAGGATTAAAGAAAAAAATAGAAGATAGAATCCCATTAGGGAAAAGGATGACAACACCTAAGGAAATTGCAAAAAGTATTTTATATTTGGCTTCTGATATGTCTAGTCATTCTACGGGGGAAGTTATTTTTCCAGATGGAGGTTATGTAAATATTGATTATCCCCTATTTGATTAAACTTTCTCAACTTAACAAAATTTGATTTCTAACAACAAATACATTCCATCTCTAAAACCCCAAACATAAAAACATTTAAAAGTATTTTAATCATAATTCTAATATAATATGGGGTGAAATATGACGATAAAAAAATTCTTAACATCATTGAATTCTAAACAAGAATCTTACGTGAACTTTGATTTGCCTAATCCAAAAAATGGAGAATATATGCTCGCTGTTTATCATTTAGTTCCAACTAACGAATTGAATATTTTACAAGCAGCTGCAGAGGTTGCGGCTGAATCATCGACGGGAACGAACTTTGCAGTTCAAACAGAAACTCCTTTTTCAAAAGAAATGAATGCTTTAGTTTACAAAGTTGACTTGAAGAAAAATTTAATTTGGATTGCTTATCCTTGGAGGCTTTTCGACAGAGGGGGAAATATCCAGAATATTTTAACCTACCTCGTAGGAAATGTTTTAGGAATGAAACAGATTAATGCATTGAAACTTCTTGATGTCTGGTTTCCTCCGGTAATGTTGGAACAATACGATGGTCCGAGTTACACTTTAGATGATATGAGAAAGTATCTAGATGTTTACGACAGACCGATTCTTGGGACTATTGTGAAACCAAAGATGGGACTCACGTCGGCAGAATACGCGGAGGTGGCTTATGATTTCTGGGTCGGTGGTGGAGATTTTGTAAAGAATGATGAACCTCAAGCAAATCAGGATTTTTGTCCATACGATAAGATGGTGAAACATGTGAAGGAAGCGATAGACAAGGCTGTGAAAAAAACCGGGAAGAAAAAAATTCATTCGTTTAATGTTTCTGCTTCAGATTTTGATACGATGATTGAAAGATGTGAGATGATTAGAGATGCTGGTTTTGAACCGGGAAGTTATGCTTTTTTAATTGACGGAATCACTGCTGGTTGGATGGCGGTGCAAACTCTTAGAAGAAAATATCCTGATGTATTCATCCATTTTCATAGAGCAGCGCACGGGGCGTTTACTCGTCCTGAAAATCCAATTGGTTTCTCGGTCTTAGTTCTTTCAAAATTTGCGAGATTGGCAGGAGCTTCGGGTATTCATACCGGAACTGCAGGTGTTGGAAAGATGAAAGGAAACCCTAAAGAGGATATTACTTCTGCAAATAATATTTTAAAACTTTTATCTCAAGGTCACTTCTTCGAACAATCCTGGGCGACAGTTCCTGAAAACGATAAGGATGTCTTAAAACTTGTTCATGAGGATACGGCACATCATGTTATCCTCGAAGATGATAGTTGGAGGGGAATGAAAAAATGTTGCCCGATTATTTCTGGAGGACTTAATCCCACGTTGTTGAAACCTTTTATTGATATAATGGATAATGTCGATTTTATCACTACAATGGGTGCGGGGTGTCACGCACATCCTGGAGGAACCAAGGCAGGAGCAATAGCCCTAGTCCAATCGTGTGAAGCTGATATTAAAAAAATTGATATTAAAAAATACTCAAAGACACATAAAGAATTAGCGGAGGCAATTAGCTTTTTCAAGAAAAAATAAAATGGAAGTATTTATAGAATTAAGTATCATCATCGGAATAACAGTTTTAATAGCAGGGATAACAAAATTGCTAAAACAGCCACTAATAATTGGATATATTCTAGCAGGAATAATTGTCAGCCCTTATTTTTTAAATATTGTCAATTCTACTGAGACGATAAAAGTGTTCTCACAGATAGGGGTTGTGTTGCTACTGTTTATTATTGGTTTAAGTCTTAGTCCTAAGGTTATAAAAGAAGTTGGTAAAGTTTCATTAGTTACTGGAATTGGCCAGATTATTTTTACGTCTCTGGTCGGTTTTTTTATAAGCAGGGCACTAGGTTTTACGACAATTGTCTCATTGTACATCGCCGTCGCCTTAACATTTAGTAGCACGATCATAATTATGAAACTACTATCTGATAAAAAAGATTTGGAAAAGTTATATGGAAAAATTTCGATTGGTTTTTTACTGGTTCAGGATATCTTTGTAATAATTCTCTTAATGGTGATTTCTTCTTTTTCGGGCAATCTTGGTGTGAATAATGTATCTATCGGAGCGATTATGAGTGGAGTTTTACTAATTGCAGGACTTATCTTGGTAAGCATTTATGTTTTACCTCATCTCTCTAAATTTTTTGCTAAGTCTCAGGAATTTTTATTTTTATTCTCGATTGGATGGGGCATGGGGTTAGCAGCATTGTTTTATTATTTAGGGTTTTCAATGGAGATCGGTGCCTTGATTGCAGGTATTGCTCTTTCAATATCGCCTTATAATTATGAGATTAGCTCAAAAATGAAACCCTTAAGGGATTTTTTCATTATCCTATTCTTTATCCTTCTCGGATCGCAGATGATTTTTGGAAGCATAACTCAACTTATTATCCCTGCGATTATTTTCTCTCTGTTCATCCTTATTGGAAATCCACTTATCGTTATGATCTTGATGGGTTTTCTGGGTTATAAGAAAAAGGTAGGTTTTCAGGCAGGTCTTACTGTGGCTCAAATAAGTGAGTTCTCTTTGATTCTTATCGCATTAGGGGTTAGTACAGGACATTTAACTGGGGAAATATTGTCGCTGATTACTATTGTTGGTTTGATAACTATTTTTGGCTCTACATATCTTATAACTTATTCTGATAAGATTTATCCTTACTTGTCTAAATATTTGTCAATCTTTGAAAGAAAGAAACTTAGAAAAGAATTCGAGGAATTTCAAAATTATGAGTTTATCTTGTTTGGGTATAATAGAATAGGCTACGACCTTTTGAAATCTTTTAAAAAATTAAAGAAGAAATTCTTGGTTGTAGATTATAATCCTGAAACAATATCCAAATTATCTAAAGATAAAATCGAGTGTTTGTATGGAGATGTGGATGATGAGGAATTTTTAACGGGATTGAATTTAACTGAAACTAAAATGGTTGTTTCGACTATCCCCGAGTTTGAGGCAAATATGTTATTGATTGGTAAAATCAGGCAGATAAATAAGAAGGCGATTATAATTGTTATTTCTCATAATATTGAGGAAGCGAATGAATTATATACGCGGGGGGCGACTTATGTTATCATGCCACATTTCTTGGGAGGGAGTCACGCTTCGACGATGATTGAAGAATATAAATTAGATGTTAAGAAATTTTTGAAAGAGAGAGAGAAGCATATTAAGTATCTTAAGACTAGGGAAAAATTGGGTTACGAGCATCCGAAGGCAGAGAAGCATAGATAATTAAAGAGGGGAATTTGATGAAAAACTTAAAAGGATTGAAGGAGAAAGAGGCGAAGGAAAAACTAAAAGAGTATGGACCTAATGAACTGAAAGAGATTCTTCATCTTTCTCCCTTGAGGATTCTTTTGAGGCAGGTTAAGAGTAATTTTGTTGTTTACTTGTTATTTGTGGCAATGGCTATTTCATTTTTCGTTGGTAAATCTATTACTGCGTATACTATTCTAGTTGTTATAATTGTTGTGATAGGTGTGGGATTCTTTCAGGAATATAGAGCAGAGAAGGCAATCTCCGCTCTGAAAAAAATGATTATGCCTGTATCGATAGTTGTTAGAGATGGTAATGAAATTGAGATTCCGTCAAAGGAGATTGTCCCAGGGGATGTAATTATTCTTAGGACAGGGGAAAAGATTCCTGCGGATTGTTTGATTATGGAAGCGAACGAATTGAGGACTAACGAAGCTGTTTTGACTGGGGAGGCGAAAGAAGTTAGGAAATTAGAGACTAAGGACGAAAAAGATTATAAAAAAGATAATCAGGTTTTTATGGGGACTCTTATTGTGAATGGTCGGTGCGTGGCTAAGGTTTTGCATACTGGAATGAACACTGAGTTTGGGAAGATTGCCGGGATGATTTCTACTGCAGAGAAGGAATTGCCTTTACAGGAGAAAGTGAATAAGATAACGAAGTATATGGTTTACTTGGCTTTAGCAGTTTCCCTTTTGACAGGATTTATTATGGTAGTTAGGAACGCTCCTCTTTCTTATGAGTTGGTTATTGATGTTTTAATTGTAGTTATTGCTTTGGCTGTCTCTGCGTTTCCCGAAGGATTCCCTGTTGTTTTAATGACAACGCTTGCTTCGGGTGCTTACCAGATGGCTCAGGAGAATGCGATAGTTAATCGAATGTCGATTATTGAAACTCTTGGGGAAACGACAGTTATTTGTTCGGATAAAACAGGGACTCTGACAACTAGTGAGATGACTGCTAGGAAAATATTTTGTGACAATAGGACTTTTGAGATTTCGGGGGCAGGTTATGAAGCTACGGGAGATTTTTTATATAATGGGAAGAAAATTAGTATTGAGAAAGACAGCTCTTTAAATCTTCTGTTGAGAGCTGGAACTTTATGTAATGATTCAAAGATTAAAAGAAAGGGGATAGATAATGAGTATGATTTGTGGGGGACCCCTACAGAGGGGGCGTTATTAATTGCTTCTGCAAAGGCGGGGATTTTTATAGAAGATATGAAGGTTATAAGAAATGGAGAGATTCCTTTTAATTCTGAAAGAAAGATTATGTCTGTGAAGATTAAGGAGAAGAATGATACTAAGGTGTATGTGAAAGGTGCTCTAGAAGTTTTATTAGATAAATGTAAATTTATTCAAAGAGACAATAGAGTTTTTACACTTCGTGAGAAAGATAAAAAACTTATAATAAAAACGAATCAGGAATTAACTTCAAATTCATTAAGAACGCTTGCGATTGCATATAAGAATTCTGATTCTAATGATGACTCTTTTGAAAAAGAGCTTACTTTTTTGGGATTGGTGGGGATGGAAGATCCTCCTAGGGAAGAAGTAAAGGATGCTATAAAACTCTGTTATGCGGCGGGGGTAAATGTAAAAATGATTACTGGGGACAACAAAGAAACTGCTATGGCTATTGCAAAACAAATTAACCTTAGAAAGGGTGAGATTGTCGAAGGCAAAGAGATAGATAGGTATAGTGATGATGATTTGGTGAGGATTGTTAAGGGGGCTGTTGTTTTTGCAAGAGTTCGACCCGAACACAAATTAAGAATTGTTAAAGCACTAAAACAAAACAGGGAAATTGTGACAATGACTGGAGATGGGGTGAATGATGCTCCTGCATTAAAGGAGGCGCATATTGGCGTCGCTATGGGAATTGGAGGGACGGATGTAACAAGGGAAGTAGCAGATTTAACTTTGAAGGATAATAATTTTGTTACGATAGTTTCCGCAATTAGAGCGGGTAGAACGATTTTTAATAACATTCAAAAATTTGCCACTTATCAACTTTCCTGCAACTATGCTGAACTTCTTGTGGTCTTTTTAGGAATTTTATTAGGACTACCATTACCTTTACTTGCATTGCAAATTTTATTTATGAACTTGGTTACAGATAATCTTCCTGCAATCACTCTGGGGTTTAATCCTTCTTCAACAGATGTTATGGAAGCTAAACCTCGAAAGAAGTCTGAAATTTTAGATAAGAAACTTGTTAGTTTAATTTTGATTGCAGGAACTATCATGGGTCTTGTTGCTCTCGGGGTCTTTTGTTTTGTTCTCTTTGTTCTAAAGCAAGAACTTGTAGTAGCGAGGACAACAGCATTATTAACTCTAATATTCTTTGAAATAGCAAACGCTTTTAATTTTCGGTCTTTCAGAAAACGGGTTCTAAATCGTTCTCCATTCACGAACAAACCTTTAATTTATGCCACTATTATCTCGATATTAGCAACATTACTTATCATCTACTCTCCACTAAACGTAGCCTTCGAAACTGCTCCAATTGGCTTATTCGATTTTTTGTTAGCCTTTATGGCTTCACTATCAATAATCATTGTTTTTGATATTTTGAAAGCTAAAAAGGGTGATTTGAATAAGTAGGATTTTATAGTGTGCAACCACCTGACATATGTCGTAGGCTAAAACAACAAATACAAACACATAAAAAGCAAAAATTCCCCCTATATCTATGGCAATTAGAAATAATCGTCCAAAAATCAACGATTTTATTTTCAGAGAACTAATTAAAAGAGGCTATTCTCTCAAAGGTAATACAAGGATATGGAATGTCGCGGATTCAAAACTATGGTATCTAACTCCAGAACAAGCACAAGCATACCTTTATCTCGAAGACTCCAAATCTTATCAAAAAGAAATCATCCAAAAAGAAATCGATCTAATCAATAACAACATCTCAGAATTAATAAAAAAATTCGGAAAAGGTAATTTAAACATTTTAGATATTGGGTGTGGCGATGGAAAAAAGGCGATACTTTTCATAAAACATTTAAAAGAAAAATTAAAATTAAGATATTGCCCAATAGATATTAGTAGCTATATGGTAGAAAAAGCTATAAAGAAAATAAAAGAAGCCAACCTTGGAGAAGTAGTAGAATTTCAATGGAATATCTCCGATTTTGAAAATATAGAAAATGTCTCAATATTATTAAGACAAGGAAATTTCAAAAGAAATTTAATTCTTCTCTTAGGAAATACCTTAGGAAATTTTGAAATTAATGAGCTTTTATACGAAATCCGAAGTTCAATGAATAATGGGGATTTTCTCTTAATTGGAAATGGTCTAGACAACCGAAATACTGAAGAAATTTTAAACTCATATAATACCTCAGAAGTAAACAATTTTTTAATCCACATCCCATTACAACTAGGACTATTAAAAGAAGATATAGAATTCGGAACGAGATTTGTAAATTCCCGAGTAGAACTATATTACACTATCAAAAAAGCTAAGACTATAAAATTCTGTGATAAAAAAGTAATATTTAACAAAGGTGACCAGATATTGGTTTCTGTTTCATATAAATACAACAAAGAAGATTTCACAAGTTTTCTGAACCTTTATTTTAACGAAGTAACAACAAAAGTATCTGATGACAAATCTTACGCTCTCGCACTCTGCAAAAAATAAGCCCACAAGACTTTTATATCCTATTCCTTCCTTATTTCTATGAGCCTGTAGCTCAGCCAGGTAGAGCACTGGTCTTATATGAGTGTAGTTCAATTGAACTTCATCAATTCTTCACTCGAAGAATGCCAGCGGTCAAGGGTTCAAATCCCTTCAGGCTCATAGATTTGAACACTTGACGTGTCAAGGGCGAATGATTCGCTTTTGCAAAACAAAAATAAATATATTTTTACAAATGCAAATCGTGAGTAAAATCCCTTCAGGCTCATCAATAAAAAGGTTTGAAAACCCTTATTACTGCAAAGGATGAACAAAACTCCCCTAGCTATAAACGAATATTTATATAATCTGAATAATCAATAACTCCATAGATACAAAGAATCTACAGGGGATGATTATAGGTATTTTATCTCTACTGATAGGATTATACTTTCTCCATATACACCTCATAATCGGAAGCTTGGGCGGAATTAGCTCTGGATTCTAAGGGATTAGTCTAATTTTTTATTTATCCCCTTGGTAATTTATTCTCTAAAGCTCGTCTTCTCATCTATATTTTCAAAAGAAGAGATAACTCCCGCTTTGCGTTTCTAAATCTTTATATCAATATCTTTTTAATCTAGTTATATCTTCTATAACTATGTTACTCGGATTAGTAGGAAAACCATCTTGTGGAAAGTCGACATTCTTCAAGGCAGCAACGCTAGCAGACGTTCTAATTGCTTCTTACCCATTTGCAACAATTGAACCAAATCACGGAATCGGATACGCTAGAGTCAAAGCACTATGCAAAGAACTCAAAACAAAATGCAATCCTCAAACAGGGTTCTGCACCGGAGAAACGAGATTCGTCCCTGTAGAACTCATGGACGTAGCAGGATTAGTCGAAGGAGCATCAGAAGGAAAAGGACTCGGAAACAAATTCCTCGACAACCTAAGACAAGCCGACCTATTCATCCAAATTGTAGACATCTCGGGAACAACAGATATCGAAGGAAAAGAAGGCAAAGGCAATCCGATAGAAGATGTAAAAATGTTAGAAAAAGAATTGAATAAATGGTACCGAGAAATCTTTGAAAAAGTTTGGAACAAATTCTCGCGAACGATTCAATCAACAAAACAAAATTTCCCGAAAGCCATAGCCAATCAATTCTCTGGACTAAAGGTTTCAGAAGAGGATGTAAAATCCGTTCTAATAAACCTAAACCTAAACCCAGAAAAACCTAACGACTGGTCCGAAGAAGACCTCTCCAACTTTACAAAAACACTAAGACACTCAACCAAACCAATGTTAATTGCCGCAAACAAAATCGACAAACCATCATCAAAAGAAAATTTAGAACGACTAAAAAAAGAATTCCCAGAAATTTTAATTATTCCCTGTTCAGCAGACGCAGAACTTTCATTAAGACAAGCAGCAAATTCTAAACTAATAAACTACATTCAAGGCTCAGCAGAATTCACAATTAACGAAAGTAAAATAAGTGAAAAACAAAAAACAGCATTAGAATCGATCCAGAAAAACGTCTTAGATATTTACGGTTCAACAGGAATTCAAGAGATTCTCGACAAAGCAGTTTTCGATCTCTTAGGCTACATCGCAATTTTCCCAGCAGGCTCAAAACTCGCAGACAGCAAGGGAAACATCCTACCCGATTGCTTTCTACTCCCCAAACATTCAACAGCATTGGACTTCGCATACTATTTACACACAGACATAGGAGACAAATTCATAAAAGCAATAGACGTCAGAACAAAACAACCCGTCGGAAAAAATCATCCCTTAAAACATCGAGATGGAATTGAAATTATGACAAATTAATTCCATCGAGGCGAGATGGCGAACATCTTTGCTCTTGTGAACCCAAAGATAAAAAACTATCTTGAATAAGGGTGAAGTGTGAGTAGATTGAAATTATGACAAATTA
>JAYEHV010000003.1:0-6236 GCA_034716495.1 Nanobdellota archaeon | reverse complement strand
AGAAAACAAACTTTTAATTTCAACTTTTTATTACAACGCATCTTTAAATCGTGGAATTGATGAAGTAAAATATTGGGAACAGCAGAAGTTTTTTGATGTCCTGAGAAAAATTCCCGATTTCAAAGTAATTTTATGTAGGATGAGAAAACATAAAAAAGATGGAAAGGTTTTCTTCGATGTAAAAGGTGACGATGTCCATCTTGCAGTAGACTTGGTTTCAGGTGCTTATGAAAATCTTTATGATACTGCAATAATTATTTCTGGGGATGAAGATTTTGTACCAGCAATTCAAAAAGCACAAAAGCTTGGAAAGAAAATAATTAATGCTTATTTCAAATCAACCTCTTCAAACTATCTGAAACACATTTGTGATGAATCTATTTTTATGGATAAAATAATCAAAGAAATAAAATAAGAATATAAGTGCCCAGCGTCGCCAAGACAAGGCTGGGGAACATATTAATAATATAATATTTCTAATCTTTAAATACTCTTCGGTTGTCTAAAATATCTTCTTTTTAGAAAAAAGAAACAA
Source organism: Nanobdellota archaeon (assembly GCA_034716495.1). Classification (GTDB taxonomy): domain Archaea; phylum Nanobdellota; class Nanobdellia; order Pacearchaeales; family GW2011-AR1; genus JAGVXH01. Next base: position 5,701 of record JAYEHV010000003.1, on the reverse strand, counting down.
AAAGCGGACTTATCTTTCTAATGCGTTGGTCGTCCTACCATCCTCCCAACCTGAAAAGAAAAATCAAAACTCTGCGAAATTATTTTATAATTTTTAATAATCTACGGCGGATTTTTGAACAACCACTAACTTTAAAAACCAATTTTACGCTTCATATTTACGCTTTTGGCGTTTAAATTAACTAAATTAAAATTAAGAAATATGGCTAAAGAAAAACCAATAATGAATGTTGTCTTCGTTGGACATGTTGACCACGGAAAGTCTACGACGGTTGGAAGACTGTTTTATGACGGTGGTAGTGTTTCCGAACAGGAAATGAAAAAGTTCAAGGAAGAAGCAGCAAAGCATGGTAAAGCAGGTTTTGAGTTTGCTTATGTGATGGATAATTTGAAGGAAGAGCGAGAGAGAGGGGTTACTATTAACTTGTCTTATAAGAAGCTTATGACTAGGAATTTTGAAGTTACAGTTATCGATGCTCCAGGTCACAAGGATTTCGTTAAGAATATGATTACTGGTGCTTCGCAAGCAGATGCGGCTTTTTTGACAGTTTCTGCCGACGGTGGTGTTCAACCTCAGACTAAGGAGCACGTTTGGTTGCTTCGAACGATGGGAGTTAAATCTCTTGCTGTTTTGGTAAACAAAATGGATGTTGTTGAATATTCCGAAGAGAAATACAAAAAAGTTGTGGAAGATGTTTCTGCAGTTATTAAACAAGCAGGATACAAACCTGACGAAGTTCCGTTTCTAGCAGGTTCCGCTTTAATGGGCGATAATATTGTTAAGAAATCGGAGAAGATGTCTTGGTACAAAGGTCCTACTGTTTTGGAACAGATTGATAAATTTCCTGCTCCGGAGAAACCAACAGGTTTACCAATGAGAATGCCTATCCAAGATGTTTATGATATTACTGGTATCGGAACAGTTCCTGTAGGAAAGATTGAAACAGGTATTATGAAAATCGGTCAGAAAGTTATCGTGTTGCCGGGTAGGTCTGGAACTGGGATAACTGGAGAAGTCCGAAGTATCGAAGCTCATCATGAACAGTTGAAGGAAGGTGAAGCTGGAGATAATGTCGGTATAAGTATTCGAGGCATTGCTAAGAAGGATATGGCTCGAGGAGATGTTATTTGTGATGCTGCTAATCCTGCAAAACTTGTTGAAGAGTTCGAAGCACAGGTTGCTGTGATTAATCATCCAACAGTTATTGCTAAGGGATACACACCAGTTTTCCATGTTCATACGGCACAGGTTCCATGTCAGTTCGTAGAAATTAAGGCGAAGTTGGATCCGGCTACTGGACAGGTTGCAGAAGAGAACCCTGACTTTTTGAAGAATGGGGATGTTGCTATTGTTAAAATCAAGCCGATCGGAAATTTAGTACTTGAGGCAGTTGGAGACAATCCAAACATGGCTCGATTTGCTATCCGAGACGCAGGTGTTACAGTTGCAGCGGGTGTTTGCAAATCATTAGTAGAAAAGAAACTTTAAGGTCGATTAGACCTCTTTTTATTTTTTTATAATTTAATCCTTTGGGGCGGAAATGTCTCAAGGGTTGAGAATTTTTTAGTTGTTATGGGGTTTAAGTAAATCATACAAATTCTTAAAAACTAATTTTAGTTTTTTATTTTATGGTAATTCAAGTGCGTGAGAGAACTATCGAAGAGATTGAGGGTAGGTTGGCGGAGATGGATACGGCTTTGAATAAGATTAATTATCTGGAATCTGTATTGAAGGTTACGAGTTTTAGTTTTGAGATTAAGAGGTTTTTGTGGAATGAGTTGTCGAAGTTGTATGAGGGGCGAGGGATGTTTGAGAAGTCGGCGAAAGCGATGGCGAATAAGGCAGGGATAGAGGTTTCTTTTCGGGATAAAGTGGATAGTTATATTACTGCGGCGGAGTTGTTTTCGAGAGTTGGGAAGGTTGATGATGCTGATGAGATGTTTGTTCGGGCTGGGCGTGATGCTAATGCCGAGCAGAAGATGAAAGTAAAGTTGGCTCGAAAAAATGTTTATCTTGTTTCTGCACATGAACTTGAACGTAAAGGAAAGAAGGCACATGCGGCGAAATTTTATGAGAAGTTGATTCAGATGAATTTAGAGGAAGTCGAGAAAGCGGAGATAAAAGAGAAGTTGCTCTCGACGTACAAGGCACTTGGTTTGTTTAGGGAAGCTAGGTTGCTTGAAGGTTTAAATTAGAAATCCAAATTGTCCAATTCGAAAGATGACACTCCCGAATTTATTAGAAATAAAGGAAGAGACAAGAACACCTGACATGGAAAAGGAGTGTTCATTCGTGAAGGTTAAAGGACTAAGACAAGAATTCAAAGAGAAATGCACAATCTTACTGACATTGATGTGTCCAAACTCTCTGGAAAGCAGTTTTAGAAAATCATAAGATTGAAGTTGATGAGATGATTAGTTGATAAATAACAAAATTAAACCAATTCTTCTATAATACTTGTAAGCTTATTCTTAATTTTATTTTTCTGTTCTTCATTACCTTCTCTTTTATTAAAAATAAAATATAATTGCGATGCCCTTACTAATGTCCAACTATTCTGAAATAATATTTTTGGGGGGCAATGTATTAGAGAGAGGCGCGCTTTTTTTGTTTCTTTTTTTCCTGCTCGAAGAGTACCCCTTTGGGGCAAAAAAAGAAAATGAGGATGCCCTTTTTGCCTTCTTTTTTGAAAAGAAAATGGATTTAAATCTCTTTGAAATATTTCTTTTTTAGTTCGAAAAATATCTTTGCATTATCTTTAGCATCTTCTAAAGCATCATGAGTAAGATCTCTTTCCCTTAATAGATCAATTTTCGACTTCAAATTTTTATTTAATCCTTTGTTTAAAGAATTCAAATTTTGAGAATTATAACCCAGGGGATTCTCCTCTAAAAAATGCCAAAAGTACCAGCATACAAACATCCAATCAAAACCGTTATTATCTGAAATAAAAACTGGCTTTCCTGAAGAATTTTTTATAATCCACTCCTTAAATTTCTGCATCGCTTCTTTTGCATCTACTGCATCTTTTGCATCTACAAACTGTCTCCTATTTGGATCAAATTTTTCAGAGATTGGTTTGATATTTATTTTAAAAGTTTTATCTAATTTTTCATCTACTATTACAGCACCTAAAGAAGTCATGGAATAATCTCCGGGTATTGGGCCATTTGCTTCAATATCCACCATTATATAAGTTTTCATTTTCAAATTACCTCTCTATTAAAAAGATGAATCGCCTGCCATCTTGATTTTTTAATTTTAGGATCAAAATAAACATTATACGATAAGAATTTTCCATCTATATAAAGCTCTTCAATGACACACGAATCTAATTTAGTTAAATCTTTAACCCTAACAAAAGGAGAGATTTTAAAAATAATCGGAGTTTTAGGATGTAACTTTCTAAGATTTTTATATAGTTTATCAGTTCTAGGACGTGTTTTGAAAGGATTTATATTTTGTTTTTTTATGGGGTGGGACAAATCTTCCCGCCAATCAACATCAATACAAATCGAATCAAAATCACCTAATTTTTTTAATTCGTTTAAATTTTCTGCATTAACATTCTTAAATTCTGTATTTTTAGCAACCTTAAATAGGATCGCGTTATCCCTTGCATCATTTAATCTATCCTCATTAATATCGATAGCAACTACTTTATGTTTTTTTGCTAAAATAATACTTTTTAACCCTGCGGCACAGCAAATTTCGAGTACTCTACCTGAATCTATATAATCAGATAAATATTCTGTTTCTCTTTCCCAAGAACCCATAAAAAGAGCTTCTAAATCTCCTTTTATTTGAGAGATTTTTTTAGGATGATTCGGAAACCTTTCTTTTAGATTATTCTCTATTTTTTCTCTAGTAAAATCAGGAATTTCATAAGATTTTTTTGCAATAATTACACCATTAATTCTTATTTCATTATCTTTTTGTTCACTAACCAACTTTTGAGCTACCTCTAAATTTCCTTCAGAAATCCCTTCTGAAACAGGTATTCGAGAAATTACATAAAGGCTTTTCTCCAGATTATTCTGTTCCTTCCAAAGTTTAAAGTTGACTTTCCCTTTGAACAATTTATCCCATACTAAATTGAGTTTATTCTTTTTGGAAATTAATTCCTTAAAATTCTCGGAAGTAAATGCCCCTAATGTCCACTTACCAAATACAGATTTATGAAATTGGAAGATTTTGTCTTTTTCTGACCAACAAACAGAGATTAGCGATCCTCCTTCTGCAAGATTTTTTAAACATTTTTCTATAACTGAATTTTTATTATGAAAGTAATATATTGATTGATTAAAACTAAAAACATCAAATTTTCCTTCTAGATTAATTTTAAGGAAATCTCCATGAATAATTCTTCCATTTGGAAAAACCGATCTAGCCTCGTTTACCGACTTTTCGTCATTATCGATTCCAGTTACTTCTACCACAAATCCCCTTTTTTCCAAATTGGTTACTACCTTCTTTAAATAATGTCCGTCCCCTATTCCCACATCAAACCATCTTATTCTATTTGTGGATATATTTTTAACAATCCCTTCTATCAAAATATCAAATTCACTTCCACCTTCGAGAGATTTTTTAAATTCCTCTAGGCATTCTTCGTAAGTTAAATTATTATTCATCTTTAGCAGATATAAGCTTTTCAAAATGTTTGTTCTTATACCCTCCTTCTCTGTAATTAAATATGTCTATTGCCATTGAATTAACAATTTCATTTATATTTTTAAGTTTTTGTAATTGCTTAATATCTTCTATAAAATTCTTTCTTACAAGACGATTATAATAAACTTCTTTTTCATCCGTTAAGTCCATTCCTATAAGAAAAGGATTTTTCTCAAATATCCTGCATGAAAACATATTTATTAAATCGATGGGTCCATCAATGTATGCATTTGGATATTCTTTTTCGTATATTTTCCTAGGTATAGCACAGTCTAGGATTGAGAGAGTAAAGGGAGAATCTTTTTTTAAATGTAGTTTCTCCAAAGTTCTTGCCATAACAATACAATCATCTACAATAAATTCTCCTTCAAGAAGTCCCTTAAAATCCTTTAGATTTATTATTTCTTTTTTTATGCTAGGGTAATCAAAAAACTCTGAAAGTAAAAAACCACTGCGTAATAAAAAGTATATTTTGTGAGGTTTAATTTTTTCTATATTTATCTTTATTCTATTTAGTTCCCTTGCCATTTTTAATGGAAGAAAAACTCTATAATAATCATAAAACATAAAAAACTCGATATTATTTAATTCGTATTGTCTTTTTATCTCTAGAATCTCAAAACCTTCTTTTCTTAAAATCTCCTTAAAATCTTTTTCCCTCTCCTTATTATTATCTGTAAATATGGTTGTATTCCCATACTTTCCATGGATATGATTAAGATATTCTACTTTAAAATTTTTAGAAGGATATTCAGGGTTTATTGCCCAATCCCATGAAGGTAAACTATACATATAATCCATATTTGAGATCATTCCTACATCCGAATCATTCCACAACTTACCCCTATATAATTCTTGATATTTATTTTTTATCACATAAACTGCTTTTGAATTATTCCTTTTCATCATTTTTCCACAGATATAAGAATCGGTATTCTCTTCTTTCATAAATGGCTCAGTAAAACTCTTGAACAAGTCATCAAAATCATTCTCAAATTCTTTAGGTAAATTTCTATCTTCTCCATTT
>JAYEHV010000002.1:0-22253 GCA_034716495.1 Nanobdellota archaeon | reverse complement strand
CAAACTGCGACAACCCATCGATAGGACTTATGGACTTTCAATAAAATATCTTTACCCATAGTAGAAGAAAAAATAACCGGTTTATAAAATAATCGTCCGTGTGCTTCGTCCCATAAATTTAATCGCCATGCTAAAATTAAAATAAGACATAATTAAGATTTACGAACTTTAATACTTAATCTATTCCTAATTTCTCTTTTTACTCTGTCAATTGCAGGTTTTGGGTCTCCTGCTAAAAAATCTCTTAACGCAAATGTATATACTTTTTCCCAAAACCCTGTATATTCCTGATGATGGCCAGAAATTTTATTGTTCTTTATTGCGTCTTTTATTAAAGATGTATTTTCATCCAAGCATTCTGTCAGATTCTCATCAAAAATGGTATAAGCTCTCCCTGCCTTTATGTCATGAGAATCAGAATTACTTAACCCAACTAAATTATGTTTTCTAACAAAATCTCTTGTCATATTGTTATATTCTTTTTTACTTGCTGAATTAAAGACTTCTATAAAATCTGCAAAAGAAAATAACTCTTCCAATGTTTTTGCATTAACTCCTCCAAAATCTGTGTAATATGGGTGAGCTATTCCTGCAAGTGCTCCCTCATCATGAGAATAATTTATTCTCTCCTTGAGAGTTCTTTTAGAATCATATTTGATAGGGTTTTTCCCACCAATTTGAAGAATATGCCCTCCATTATCATCATGGTGTTCCATCCCCCTAAGAAGATATAATCTTTCTCCATATTTTTTAAACACAGCAATCTCTTTGTTAGCATCTAATAATTCTATGTTTTTTGAAAAATATTTTTTTGGTTTGTTAGTAACCTTATCAAAGAATAAATCTGCTCTTGCATCAGTTATTGCAAGCACATCTAGTTTTGATTTGTCAAACGCATAATCAAAAATTCTTTGGGGGGTGCAATTCTGAATATAAGAATCTCCTGAATATTTACTATGGTTATGTAAATCTACTTTAATTGGCATAATCTTTTTTAGATTTTCCCCTTTATAAACATTTCGTAGTGGTAACAACCATCCAAAACTACCACCCCCCATAATAAAAGATTTTACAGATAAAAAGTTTAACCCCTCGTAAGAGGGGTTATTAAATTTAATTAATATGCTTTTTTAGCTGAACCATCTGCAACAGCTTTTTCAGCATTGTCCTTAGACATAATCCTGCACATCCCGCAATTACAACTACTGCAATTACCCTTAGCCATGTAACCTCCACGAGCGGTCTGCGTCATCTTAACATCTTTCATTTCTTTCTTTTCTTTACACTTAACACAATATCCTTCCATGTTTTACCTCCTTCAATTTAGTTTGTCTCTTTTGTTTAAATTTTATGTACCTCATATCGTTCTCCACAAGCAAGACACTTTAAAAAAACTTTCCCTCCAATATTTTCTAATTCCGTATCGGGTTTTTTGCATTTTGGACAAAGTACAAATCGTTTAACATATTTCTCAATTCTATCATTAATATCCTTCGAAGAAAGTTTCCGTGAAAAAATTAACCGCTCACCATTTATCTCGCTTGAACTCGCCAATTCTTTATTCAAGAATTTTATCAAATGTTCTTGGCTTCTACGAATACAGTTAACAATCTGTCCAAAATTAGTAATAATTGTCTTTGTCCCCTCATGATGTCCTTTAACTTTCAGAATCTCAAACCTCCCACAATCTTCAACAGGTTTAATTTTTTCATACGCTTTGTCTAGTAAAGATTCGTAATCCATAAAATTTCTATGAAATCATCCTTTATAAAATCTACATGGGCGTAAACCATTAAGAAAAAGGGTGTTTAATGTCCTTAGTTTTTGTTGTAACTGTCACATAATTATGGTTAAGCACAACTAGTTTAACGAAGTTCTGCGAAACAAAAATTTGGGTGGAAGAAACTGCAAGGTTTCGTAACCATTAAATTCCTGTTAGTTGCGTCACGAAGTGATTGAGAGATAGTGCAACGATTTTTGCGAAGCAAAAAAATCCCGAAGAGTTTAGTTTAAGTTTATATCGATTCGACCAAAGGGAGTCTATATGTGCGTAGCACTGGGGATTTTAGTCCGTTAAAAAGAGCGAATGTGGCACATCAAGAACACACGTGAGTTTAGATACTTAAATTTTCTTTCCTATTTGCCACATAATATCAAAATAATTTTTAAATCCTGTAGTAAAATCTTTACTTGTTAATTTTATCATTGTGATTTCTTTTTCTTGTATTAATCCTATAACTACAATATTATCATAGATTAAATATCCTATGCTAGATAGATATTTTTTAGGAAGTAATCTTATATTTTCTTTTTTAAATATTTTTAATTTTGCTTTAATATCTAGTGTTTCCGTTTGTATTATTTTTATTGTTGTTTTTGACAATTTTTCTTCAATAAATTTTCTCGAGAAACCGATAGCATCAAAAAAAGATAGCCCACTTCCAACCCAATAAAGTGTTTTGTTTGTTTGTATAGCTTCTTCAATAATTGATTTTGCTCCCTGAATGCCTACATGAATATTTATTTGTGGAGATGTTTGTTTATTTTGGTAGAATGAATTCAGACTTGGTAAAGTGTTGGAAAGTATTTTTTCCTTTTCTTCTAAAAATCCTTGAAATGCTAGGGGGTTGGTTGCTTTAAAGTATTTTACATTGTTTTTTATTGCAAAATTTACAAGACCTTTTTTTAATAATATATTCAAATTATCATAAATCGTTCTTCTGTGAACGCTCGTTTCTTTTGCTAATTTAACTGCAGTTGCTTCACCTATTTTTAGTAAAGACAGATAAATTGTCGATTCGGTTTTTGTTAATCCTAATAATTCTAAGTTTTTTTGTAAATCCATAAGACTTAAAATAAGTTGAGTTATATAAATGTTTCTAATGGTGTTGGTTTTCCCACACATCAATTTAAAAGTATTTTTATGTTATCTAATTATATGAAAAACAATAATAGAATAATCACATTTGAGAATTCAGATGTAATCTCTGAGAATTTAAATCGTATTGATACAAAGAATGAATTAGGAGAGAAATTTAAACAATTGCCTTTTGATTATAAAGGTTTTCAAGAAGGATTAACCTATATTACTGAAAAAGATGTAAATATTGTAGCAGTAATTGCATCATCTGGTTTAGAGTTAAGAATTAAGAATTTACATGAAAGATTAAATGAAAAAGGGGTTAGTCCATATCCTTCAAAAGAAAGAAATCTATATATTGATATTGAAATGGAATCCTTTCATGATTATTTTCCACAAAATGATGCATTACATTTTTATGATAAATTAGGGGGAAAATTTCCTGAAGCTGAAAAAATGTATATTTCTAGTTATACTTCGTGTCTTATAGATCCTGCAGCTTATTCCGATAATAAATTATTAGAAAATCCTTTTTCTGATTCAAGAGTTATTTATTATCCTATTAGCGGCGGAAGTATTCATAAAAATCCTGTATGTTCATTGTTATTAGGGGTAACAAATAAATATTTTACAAAGGACTAAAATCCTCCTTTTGATTCTTTTTTTAAAAGAACATTAAACTTAATTGCAACTAACATAGGCGTAAATCTACCAAAAACCTTTTAAACAGTCCATTCCAACAATTATTATAAATTCTAAGTAATTAGATTCTAAGATGGATGAAGATTTAAAAAAGAATATTTTGTCAAGTGGTACGAGTTTAGTTGGGCTTGTCTGCAAGGAGGGTATTGTTATGGCAGGTGACCGAAAAACAACAGTTGGAGGTCAAATTGTTATGAATAAAAATTCAGATAAAATTATTCCAATTAATGAATACCTAATTACCTCTGGGACGGGTGTATCTTCAGATATTGATATGTTGCAAAGATTGGTAAAGGCACAATTAAGAATTAAAGAGTTAAGAGATAAAAAAAGACCGACAGTTAAGGAAGCCGCGAACCTTATCGCAGCAGTTAATTATAAAAGTATCCGACAACCAGCAATGATTCAATTTATCGCAGGATTAATGGTTGGTGGAATAAATGAGAATGGTTTGACTGAACTTTATTCTATTGAACCTGCTGGGAGTGTTATGAAGGTTGAAGATTTTGATGCTAACTTTTCTTCAGGAATGCCATATATCTTAGGACTTTTGGAGAAATCTTATAAAAAAGATTTAACAGTAGTTGAGGGGGTAGAGTTGGCAATAGAAGCTATCAAAGTGGCTTCCGAGCGAGATACAGCTTCTGGATGTGGGATTGATGTATTTACAATTACAAAAAAAGGAATTGAGCACGTTTCAAAACAGAGGGTGGAGAAAGTTTACAAAGAACACCAATAATTTCGAAATTAGAAAATGGTTGACATCTTAAAAACAATAGAAACTGAACTGCCTAGAGGAGTTGTTAGTTCTACAATATTTGAAGGAGCGAATATCATAGTTTATACTACTGACCGTGCGTTCTTCAAAAACGGCGATGCGACTATTAAGGATGTCGTGAATACTATTAAAAAAAGGATAGAACTTCGGGCGGACAAATCGCTTCTTATGTCTCAAGAGGAAACTGAGAAAAAAGTTAGGGAAATTCTTCCTGTAGAAGCTGAACTCACACAAATAATTTTTGACCCGCAACGGAGTACCTTAATCATAGAAACAAAAAAGCCAGGTCTTGCAATTGGGAAGGGAGGATTTCTCTTGAAAGAAATTAAACGGGCAACAATGTGGACGCCCCAAGTTCAACGTTCCGCCGCAATCCAATCAAAAATTACAGATAAGATACGCGAGGTTCTTTATCAAGATAATTCCTACCGAAAGAAATTCCTGAATAATATTGGAGAGAAAATTTACAAAGGATGGAATCCTGAAAAAATGGAAGAATGGGTGAGAGTCACGGCGCTTGGTGGTGGACGACAAGTAGGGAGAAGTTGTTTTCTTTTGCAAACACCTATATCAAAAATTTTGATTGATTGCGGAGTAGATGTATCCTCGAGCGATAAAAATAAATATCCTTACCTTGAGGTTCCTGAATTTGACTTATCAACAATTGATGCCGTTATTGTATCGCATGCACATCTTGACCATTCGGGCTTGGTTCCTTACTTATATAAAATGGGATATAAGGGTCCTGTTTATATGACTGCACCGACGCGAGATATCGCAGCATTAATGGCGTTGGATTTCATCGGTGTCGCATATAAACAAGCTACAGCCCCCCTCTTTAAATCAACGGATGTGAGAAGTATGGTCAAACATTCTATCTCGCTAAACTATTGTGAAGTAACTGATATAACTCCCGATATCAGGATCACATTATATAATGCAGGTCATACGCTTGGCTCGGCAATGATTCATTTTAATATTGGGAATGGGCTACATAATTATGTATATTCTGGAGATATTAAGTTTGGAAAATCTCGTTCTCTTGAAGCAGCTACATCGTATTTTCCACGAATCGAAACTCTTCAGTTGGAATCCACTTATGGAGGGAAGGATTGTAATTACCCTCCACGAAAAGAATCTGAAGATGAATTAATTAATTTCATAAATGATGTTATATCTAATGGCGGGAAGGTCTTATTACCTGAATTAGGAACAGGTCATGCTCAGGAAAAAATGCTTATTGTTGAAGACGCAATGAAAACTGGAAGAATCCCTACAGTTCCCGTTTATATTGATGGGATGATTTGGGATATTAATGCAATCCATACGGCTTATCCAGATTTTTTGTCAAACTCATTACGTTCTTCGATTTTCGCGGATAAAAATCCGTTTACATCAGAGATATTTAATCGAGTTGGCTCGCCACAAGAAAGGAAGAATGTAATTGAGGGTGGACCTTGTATAGTCTTGGCAACGTCAGGTATGCTTGTTGGAGGAGCCTCCGTTGAATACTTAAGGGAATTTGCAGATAGTCAAGTAAATGGATTATGTTTATCTTGTTACCAACCGCCAGGAGGACTAGGAAGACAGCTTCAAGATGGGGTCAAGGAAGCTACATTCAATGTTAATGGGCGTGATATTTTGGTTCCACTTAAATTTAAGTTTCTTTCTATTGAAGGATTTTCAGGTCACTCTTCGAGAAACGAGTTAATGGCATTTATGAGCCAAGTAAATCCAAAACCTCGAAAGGTCATTATTAATCATGGTGAACAATCTCGGGCTCTTGACTTAGCATCGAGCATTTACAAATCAAAAAGAATCGAGACGTCAGTGCCTAAGAATTTGGAGACTATTCGGCTAAGATAACTAACGGGAATTCTAGTTCTCCTAGAAAAGTTGGTGAGGAATTTTCGGGATTTTCATATCCACTCATTATTAAAACAAAAGTAATTTAAATAGAGTTAATTTTAGTGAGTAATGCTACCTTCGATTATTTGGATAGGGATTTTTATTATAAGCCTGATTATTTTAATTAAAGCTTCTGATTATTTTACTGATTCTGCTGAAAAAATAGGGCTATATTTTGGTCTTCCCGCCTTTATTGTAGGGGTTACTATTGTAGCTATAGGAACTTCATTACCAGAACTTATCTCGTCCATCTTTGCCGTTTTAGAAAACTCTTCGGAGATAGTAGTCGGAAATGTTATTGGCTCAAATATAACTAATATCTTTCTTGTCCTGGGTATTGCTGCGATTATAGGTAAAAAAATTAAAGTGTCTTACGAACTTATCCATGTTGATTTACCTTTGTTGGTGGGTTCGGCATTTTTATTAGCTGTGACAATTTGGGATGGTATTTTCACCTTGCCTGAAGCCTTGTTGTGTATTGGGGGGATGGTTCTTTACTTAGCCTATACCTTGAATACAGAAAGAGAACATGAAGATATTGGAATTAAAAAAGAAATGAAGAAAAACCTTAAAAAGAAAAAATTAGATTGGAAAATTTTAATTGTTCTCGTCGTTAGTGCCTTTTTTATTTATCTTGGTGCAAAATACACTATTGAATCCGTTATTAAATTATCAGAAATATTGAGCATAGGAAAGGAAATAATCGCAATTAGTGTTGTAGCCTTGGGTACTTCATTACCCGAATTAATGGTAACTGTTTCTGCAGCAAGAAAAGGGAGGTCTGAGATGGCGGTAGGGAATATATTAGGTTCAAACATATTCAATATCTTTGCTGTAATGGGGATACCTGCTTTAATTGGAACCTTAATTATCCCTCAAAGCATATTAACCCTTGGTTTGCCTATGATGTTAATAGCAACGTTATTGTATTTTTTCATAACTCAGGATAAAGAAATTACAAAATGGGAAGGGTGGCTGCTTATAATTTTTTATGTTTTCTTTATTGGAAAGCTATTTAATTTACTTTGAAAATTGTATTCCCCCACAACTTAAATTTAATCCTAAAATTTCATTAATCCTCATATTTAAAAACCATTGTATCTTAATTTGAGGAGGAGGCATAAATTGAAACATAAATTATCGATAACTCTGATTCTTCTGGGCATGTTTTTGGTAACGCAGTTTATTGGACTTTTTGTTGTTAATACTTATGCTCCTCAGATTATTCTCGACCCTGCTACCGGAGAGACCACTATAGCCCAAGGTAATGAACTTCCTTTTGGTCTTGAAACACCTGAAGATGAACCTACTCCAAATTTTCTATCATTAATTTTCTCTTTCGCCTTAGCATTTGCAATCATCTTTACCTTGATGAAATATAAGTGGAAGATGGTCATTCGGCTTTGGTTTTTCGTCGTGGTGACGCTTGCTTTGGGCATAGCACTTAACGCATTCCTAAAATACACTACCTTAACAAATGTCTCGATTATCGCTCTTGCAATTGCAATTCCCATAGCATTTATAAAAATCTTCAAACCAAATATGCTCGTCCACAACGCCACCGAACTTTTTATCTATCCAGGGATTGCAGCAGTCTTTGTCCCAATCTTAACTCCAATTTCTGTAATTGCACTTTTAATTTTAATTTCAATCTATGATATGTGGGCTGTTTGGAAATCAGGTATTATGCAGAAGATGGCAAAGTTTCAAATGGGGGAGTTAAAAATCTTTGGGGGTTTCCTAATTCCATCGTTCTCTAAAAAGACTAAGATTCAAATTGAAAAGATAAAACAAAAATACAAAAACAAAAAAATTCCTGCGAAAATAAAGAAAAAGAAATTCAAGGTTAGTCTAGCAATCCTCGGGGGTGGCGATGTTATCTTCCCGATAATAACTGCAGGGGTTTTCATGCGAGCGTTTGGAATAATTCCCGCAATCTTTATAATCTTTGGGGCACTTGCAGGATTAGGATTTTTATTTTCCATAACTGAAAAAGGAAAGTCATATCCTGCGATGCCTTATATTTCCGTCGGGATTTTCTTAGGTATGTTAATCTGGAAGTTATTTTTATTTTAACCTTGTTCAAAAATTTGTTCTAAAAGTTTGGTATACTGATAGGTTACGGTAAAATAATAAATTCTTATTAAGTTGTAACTCCTTGCAAAAGACAACAGTGGAAAGATTTATAAAGGGTCCCTGTATCTTAGTAGTGAAAATGATAGCGAAACCTGAGTTAGTTAAAAAATTGAAAGGCTACTTTGACTTGAATATTTACGAGACTAAAGTTTGGTTAGCCTTGCTTTCAAAAGGTATTTCTTCGGCAGGAGAGGTTTCGGAGCTTTCTGGAGTTCCTAGAAGTAGGACTTATGACGTGTTTGAATCTCTTGAGAAACAAGGATTTGTTATTCAAAAGTTAGGTAAGCCTGTGAAGTATATCGCGGTAAAACCTGAAATCGTCATCGAGAAATTAAAGAATAATACACTTAAACACGCTGAAGAAAAAGTAAAAACATTATTTCATCTAAAAGAGACGATTGAATATAAGGAATTGAAAAAACTCCACAAGACAGGTATTGAACCAACGAGAAACCACGAACTTTCAACTTCGATCAAAGGAAGAAGTAATCTTTATTTGCAAATGAAAAATCTTATGGAGAGTTCTGAAAGAATGGTATACATTACATCCTCTGCATATGAACTTTTATCAAAACAAAAAATGTTCAAAGATGTTTTTACAAAATTAAAGAAAAGAAAAGCGGATGTTAAGGTTATGATTTCAGATAGTGAAGAAGAGGCAAAAAAACTATCTAAAAAATTTGATGTTACAATTAAGTCCAAACCAATTAATGCGCGTTTTATTATTTCTGACAAAACAGAACTTATATTCACTATCAAACCAACGAATGTCCACGAGGATTTTGATTATGGTGTTTGGATTAACTCTCCATTCTTCATAAATTCTTTGGTATACTTATTTGATATTGCTTGGAAGGATTAATTTTTATATGGGTGATTGTTTATAGATTGACCCAAGAGGGGTTTATCGGTTAAAGGAAGTCGGATTTATTCTACGTAGTTAAATGGTTTTCAATAAAATTACATTCGCCGAAACACTTTTAAACCGAATTTTTCTCACTAGAATATGTTCTATGAAGTTTTAGTTAAGGACTATGTAAGAGTAGAGCCGAATAAATTTGGTATGGATACCGACGGTGCTGTTCGGACTCAGTTGGAAGAGTCTTACGCAAGTTTTCAAGATAAAGATATTGGGACTGTTGTTGCTGTTTTAGATGTTCTCGAGGTCAAAGAAGGGATAATTATTCCTGGAGACGGAGCTGCATATTATGAATCTATTTTCAAGCTAATTGTATTTAGACCAGAATTACAGGAAATAGTTTATGGGACCATCGAAGAAATAACTAATTTTGGTGCTTTTATGGATCTTGGAGTTATTCGGGGAATGATTCACATCTCGCAAACAATGGATGATTTCGTTTCGTTTTCCGACAGTGGAGTTTTAAGTGGCAAGGATGGAAAGAGAAATTTGGTTCAAGGAGATAAATGTATGGCTAGAATTGTTGCAATTTCCTATAAGGGTGAGGAGCCAAAAATTGGTTTGACAATGAGACAACCCGGGTTGGGTAAGCTAGAGTGGGTTAAAGCTGAAAAAGAAAATGCTAAGAATCTTGTAAATAAGACTGCGATTGCAGAAACTAAAGTTATTAAAAAGAATAAGAAATAATGATAAATAAATTTTTTGTTGAAGTAGGTTTTAGATTATGCAATGACAGAGTCCTTGCTGAGAAAAAATCTGGGGATTTTTGCTAATGGCAACAAAAGAAAAATCATGTTTAAATTGTAGGGCAATATACTTCGGAGATAAATGTCCGAATTGTGGCGAGACTCCAGCAAGTAATTCCTTCAAAGGACGAATCCATGTTTTCGACGCTGAGAAATCTGAGATGGCTGAGAATATGAAAATAAATTCTAATGGCGAATTTGCTATTAAATCAAAATAAGATGGAAAATAAAATAATAAAACAAGAGAAAAATCCTTTTTTGGAGAGAGAAGAAATTGTTATAGAAGTTGTTTCTGAATTAGCACCAAATTCTGACGAGGTTAAGGAGATAGTTGGGAAAGATGCCGAGTTAACCGTCGTTAAAAATATTCAGGGTAATTTTGGGAGAAATGTTTTCGTTGCAGAAGTCGTAGTTTATGATAATGTTGAAGCTAAGAAAAAAATTGAAACTGTTCCTCAAAAAGTTCGAAAAAAGATTGAGGCGGATAGGAAAGCTGAAGAAGCTGCTAAGAAAAAGGCTGCGGAAGAAGTAAAAAAAGCAGAAGAGGAAGCACCTGCCGAGGAAATTAAAGAAGATGTTAGTGCAGAAGGAGAGAGTAACTAATGGCAATCAAATCTAAGATTAAAGGTAAGAAGAAACATACTAATAAACCAACTTCCGTAAAGTACAAAAAGTATACTGTTGAAGGTGATAAGATTATAAAGAAAGCTCGAAGCTGTCCAAGATGTGGACCTGGAATTTTTTTATCTGTTGGAAAAGGTCGTGCCTATTGTGGACGATGTCATTTCACCGAATTTGAAAAGAAAGCGGTTGAGTTGAAGTTGGAAGATAAGTAATCCTTCAATGCCTTAAACTTCAATAGTTTATCTTAGGTCTTACATGATTCAAATCATTCCCTGTTTAGGCTTGCCCTGCAAATCGCAGCAACCGAAGGGCGACCGATTTGAGATATTTTTGCTACGCAAAAATATTAGGTTAGAATTTTCGGAGAAAATTATAACCCTAGGAGATGCGATAAAGCGGTCAAAAAGATGCCCTATCGCTCTCTCCTGGGAAAAAGAGGTGATAATATAATTAGGTAGTAATACTTTTTAAAGGTTTCGGTTGTTGTAATTGTTAAGTGACAATTAAACAGAAGGAATGTTTATTAATTAAGATTTCAATTTCTATTTATGGAGAGTGATGATAGAATAAATCAGAACCAGTTTTTTGATTTGATTACGGGAGAGGATTTAAATTGGCAGACGATTATTTATGATTTGATTAAGACTGAGCAACTTGACCCGTGGGATATTGACATTAAACTTCTCGCGGAACGTTATATTGAGATTATTCAACAGCTTGAGGAAGGTAACTTTTTTGTTTCTTCAAAAGTCTTGCTCGCTTGCTCGCTACTTTTGAGACTTAAATCTGAAATTTTAATTAATAGTTATATCCAAGATCTTAATACTGCACTTTATGGTCGGAAAGATGAAAAGAAATATGAACTTGAAAGAATAGAGATTGACGAGGGAGAATTGCCTACTCTTGTTCCTCGAACACCTATGGCAAGACACAGGAAAGTTACATTAAAAGAATTAATGGCTGCATTGAATAATGCGATTAACACTGAGAATCGTAGAATTAAGAGAACTATTAAAGGACAACAGGCGAAGAAGTCATTACTAACTGTTATGCCTCGAGGAATTCAGGTTCCCTTAAAAGTTAGAGTAAAAAATATTTTCGGAATTATTCAAAATCATCTAGGACAAAATAATACTCACATGAAATTTTCCCAACTAGCCCCTACAAAAGAAGAAATGTTAGCATCATTCATTCCAGTTTTACATTTATCTAATCATGAAAAGATTTACCTTAGACAACAAATTCATTTTGAAGAAATCCACATGTCATTAAAAATTCACGATGAAGAACTCAAAGAACTTGAAGAAACCCTTGGACTATTAGAAAAAAATATTTAATTATAATAAAAACAGCGCCGACGATTTCTCGCCTGGCGACTTATTAAAAACAAAAATTTTTGTGTGTCTGCCCCAACCTATCTAAATCAATAAATCTGTGAGGGTAAAAAGACTTAAGCCGCTTCTTCGGAAGATTCAGTCTCTGCTGCTGGAGCAGCTTCTTCTGTTTCTTCTTCGGATTCAGCTTCTTCTGCTGGTGCATCCTCTGCTGGAGCTTCTGCTTCTGGAGCAGCTTCTTCAGTCTCTGGAGCAGATTCTTCAGCAGCGTCTTCTACTGGTGTCTCTGTTGTTTCTGCTTCAGGAGCAGTTTCAACAGTTTCTTCTGTAGGAGTTACTGTTTCTTCTTCCATATGTTGAAGACAAGAAAATTCTTTATAAATATTTGGGTGTACTAGTTGATGATAAATTAAGGACATACACGAAAACTAAATGAAACCAAAAATAAAATAATTACTGTAATGCTTTCTTCATAATGGAATTAATCTCTCAAATTATTTAAAGATTATTGCAATTTGATTTCAAATCAAGACTCTCTCGCCTATTCGCAATTTGCATTTCTCAACAGATTTATATTTTGACTTATGTTGCTCGAAGCGAATTGCTCAATTTGAACTGTTCAAACATCCACGCTCCCACCGGGATTTGAACCCGGGTCACTGCCGTGAAAGGGCAGCATCCTTGGCCACTAGACTATGAGAGCATAAAGACTAGTGCTAATTTTTACTTTTAAAACTTGCTATTGGGATTTGAACTGTGCAACCCACAGACATATGTCGTAAGTGACTATAGATGTTTTAACACATAAATTAACTTCCAATAAGAAAAAGTCTTTCTTTGATGAAGAAAGAATTAGTTAGAAAAGAATTTTTCAAATTAAAGCAAAAAGGTCATTCTTATTCTCAATGTAGTAAAATATTATATGCCAAATATAGTTATGAAGTCAGTTCGCGAACTCTCCAAAGATGGATGAATAGATTGGACTATTGTGATAATTGGAATCTAAAAGACGAATCAAGAAGAACAAAAACAATTCATTACAAATTGTCTGAAGAGATTGAAAATAAAATAGTTTCCTTAAGAAATAAAACTGGTTGGGGAGAAAATAAGATTATTAATTATGTCGAGGTTGGACATTGGGCAGTTAATAAAATTTTGAATAAACATAAATTAGTTGACTCTCCAAAACGAAAAAAGAAGAGGATTAAATATATTCGTTTTCAAAGAAAACATCCTAATTCACTATGGCAAATTGATCATAGCGATCAAAAGGTCGGGGGTAAATGGGTCTTATCAATTGTAGATGATTGTTCGAGATATTCCATTGCAATGGTTGCAATGAAGTCGGTCACAACTGATGCAGTCATAAAAGTAATTGATGATGCAATTGAGAAATACGGAAATCCAAAACAAATTCTTACAGATAATGGTTCAGCTTATGGTTCGAAAAGTAAGCATTCGAGATTTGATAGACAACTTAAAAGAAGAGGAATTAAACACATTAGAGGAACAGTTCATTCTCCTACAACACAAGGAAAAGTCGGGAGGTTATTTCAGACATTCAAGCGAGAGTTTAAATTTTACAATGGAGATGTGGAATCATGGAGAATGAATTATAATCATTTTAGGCCTCATGAAAGTCTAGAAAATAAAACTCCTGATGAAATTTATAATGATTTCAATAAGTTATTTTAGGCTACGACATATGTCTGTAGGTTATACACGAAGAACTATAGAGAAATATATAAACCCTACAACATCTTAAAATAAATGGAAACAAGTCAACTGAAATTAAGAGAAGTTACGTATAACTTTCTTGAACCTGAAGAATTAAAAAAAGCCGGGATACCTGCAGGACTTATAAGTGCTGCCAGAATAGATATCCAAGGTAAACATCTTGATAATAATTATGAATTATTTTATATTAATTATCAGGAAGATATTGAGTTAATAATTGCAGATTCTAATAATGTATATTTCCTTTCAAGACCGTTTGTTCATAGAAGAATAGAAAATATCCTAAACAGAAAAATCAAGAAAGGTACAAATAGAATAAACTTAGAAAACGCCTTAAATTCAGAAAATATAGCAGAATTCACAGAAAGATGTAAAAGATATTTCAATAATGTAGAAATAGCAAAAATGCATTTGTGGGAAATAGAAGAAAATAAACTTCCAAAAGAGAAAAAATCAAACATATATCAGCCTCAATGGTTCGTTTAGGAATATGCACCAACCAGGACTAATTTTCTATAAGTTTGTCTATCTCCAGAAAACTTCAACTTCGTCCGTCCTCTCCCTAGGAGCAACATCAACCTTCTCCAAATCCTTGGTCCCAAAACCGGCTTTAAACATCTTCAATCCCAAATACCCTATCATCCCAGCATAAGGGAAGTATTTAAATATATAGGTTGACAGTAAGTACCATGATAACTCAATACGATTTTGAACTAAATAAAGAAATGGTATACCTTATAGAAACATTAAAAGTAGAAAGTTACTGGTCTAAAAAAAACTTTACTCTAACATTACAAAATAAAGATATCCCTCTTCTAAATCATATCGAAAAAATAGTTAACAATCTTGGAATAAAAGTTTCTAAAAGAATTCTATTAAAAATAAGATTAGAAGATAATACTCAAAAGAAATCTGTTAAATTATATAACAAGAACCAAGAATTAAATTTTCATATTGAGAGAAGTCCATTTAATGCAGAAAGAGTAAAAGCTGTAACCAGTTTACCCTTCAAGAAAAAATATGAAATTTTATTAAAGACTAAAGAGAACAAATATCCTCTTATTCTAAATTCTCGTCTCAAAAAAATAGATATAGAATGCGAATTAGAATCTTGGGCATATGGCGACTTAAGATTTCCTACAAAAAAATTACTTGACTTTCTAGATATTTACTTGAAGGGGAACAAAAATATTCAAATTGAAGAACTGCTCCTTAGTTCTCATTCAGATATAATAATGTCAGCATTCAGTGCTCTTGTAGACTGCGAGGGAACAATAAACTGGTATGGATTAAAAAGAAATATTCAAATAAGAATGAACTCGAAAGATTATTTACTTCAGTGGAAGTCTCTTCTTGAAAAATATAAAATAGGTTGTAGATTTGAAAAAAATGATAAAAATCTCTGGGGTTTAGTTATCTCCGGGTGGGAAGATTTTGATAGATTAGAAAAATTAGGTTTCAAACTAATTCATTCAAGAAAAGCAAAGAAATGGAAAGAAATGATGAAAGGTTATAAAAGAAACCAAATATCAAGAGGAACTTACAAAGAATTCTATATCAAAAAAATGAAAGAAGTGGATAGAGAAATAACTACTAAAGAACTTTCTGAAATAACTGGAAAAAGCAAAAGAACCATAAACTATTTTCTTCTAAGATTAGAAAAAGAAGATTTACTCATATGTAATAGGTCCAAATGGCCTTATTTATACTCTATTTCCAAGTAACTTCTACTTCGTCTGTACGTTGACGTGGGAAAACATCTATTCTATCATAATCTTTTTTACCTAAACCTTTTTTGAACATTTTAAGACCTAAGTAACCTATCATTGCGGGATTGTCTAAAAGAAGATTTCGATCAGGACAAAAAAACTTCACACCTCTTTCCTCACACATAATCTTACAGATTTCTTGCAACCGTGAATTACAAGCAACTCCTCCACCAAGTAAAAGTTCTTTCTTACCTGTGTGCGCCAACGCCCTCTCTGCAGCCTCGACCAACATCGCAAAAACAACCTCCTGCATCGAATAACTTAAATCTCGTAAGTAACTTAGTTTCTTTGCTTCGGAGGAATCTTTCTTTTCTAAAGAAAGAGAGTTCTTATCTAACAAATTCTTCAACTTAGTTTGCAAACCGGAAAAAGCGACGTCCATCCCCTTAATGGAATACGGAAGTTCAATTAACTCGTCCTTATTCTCACATTCTTCAGCTAACTTTTGAATCTTAGGACCTCCAGGAAAACCCAATCCCACATACCTCGCAAAAGTATCAATAAAATTCCCAACACCTAAATCTAACGTCTCCCCAAAAACCCGATATTTTCCAGACTCATAAGCAATAATTTGAGTATTCGCACCTGAAGCATAAAGCATAACAGGATCCTTCGCACCGACAACATCTCCAATTTCAAGATGAGCAATACAGTGATTAACACAGACTATCGGAACATCTAATCTTTTTGCAATTCGCTTAATAAATCCCATACCCTCAAGCAGACAGGGAGCTAAACCCGGGGCATTCGAAAATGCAATTATATTAATTTGATTCTCACCGATTCCAGCTTCCCTAAGAGCTCTCTCAAAAAGCCCATCAGCAACTTTATAATGATGTTTCCGAACCTCAATAGGAATCATTCCCCCACTTTCTGTAATATAACTATCGCTAACATTTGATAAAATCTTCCCTTGCCAATCAACAACAGCTACTCCAAATGTATGGGCTGTTGATTCAATTCCTAAAACATATTTCATAAATATTTTAAAAAATCCAACCTTAAAAAACTAACCAAAGCACAAAATAAAATAAAATAATTATAATTATAGAGTAGTCACAAACAGAACAATTTATAAACCCTAATCTTCCAAAATATATATGGGAGAAATAAAAGGACTACTAAAAAAAATTACAGACACAAAGTAAAAACATGTTTGATAGGTAGCATGATAGGACTCGTAGCATTAACCATCTCAAAAGACAACGTACATTTTGGTTCTGTAACATTACACAACCCTCAAGAGAATCACTACACATAGGGATTAATTTCAACGACAAAAATAAATGGAAAGGCAAAAGGAAATTTTAAAACATTTGGCTTAGCAGGAGGAATAAATTATCTAGAGAATAATTCTCAGATTGAGGGTAATATGAGTAGTTATGGTTTAATTGGAGGGAGAAATGATTTAGGCGTGAATTCTAGGATTACTGGAAATATTTATTCTAAAGGATTTTTTGCAAGAAGTCCAAGTGGGCGAGATTTTTGTTCTATCTCGGAAGTAGGATTAGAAAATTATACCCCTATAAAAGACCTAAAAGAAAACCCCTAATTATTCTAACAACTTTTCCAAATTCAAAAGATTAGCACAAAATTATATATACCTGTACAACTTTTTTAGGCTATGGCTGTTGAAAAAGAAAAATCATTCAGGGATTTTATTAAAATGGTCTCACCAGGAACACTGTTGAGGATTGTAATCGACGATATCACCCGATCAGGACTCGGAGCAATGATTATCCTAGACACGAAAGAACTCCGCACTCAAAACATTATCGAAGGTGGTTTCAGAATTAATAGTCGTCTAACCTCACAAAAACTTTTCGAACTATGCAAAATGGACGGAGCAATTATCATTTCTCAAGATTTCAAAAGAATCCTTATAGCAAATACACTAATGACTCCCGATAGCTCAATCCATTCAACTGAAACTGGGACAAGACACAAGGCTGCAGAACGAACCGCCAAACAAGCCAACACATTTGTCATAGCGATCTCTGAAAGAAAAAAGAAAACAACACTTTACTACAGCCAATCACGCTATCATTTAAAATCAACAGACGAAATTATAAGAAATCTTAGTTCAACACTTCAGGTCTTAGAAAAACAAAGAGAAATATTAAACGAACAACTCAACAGTTTAAACGTCCTCGAAATGTCCGAACTAGTTTCTATCAGCGACGTATGCAAAGTAATTCAAAGAACTGAGATGATTTTAAAGATATCTGAATCAATAAAACGGAACTTCACAGAACTTGGAAAAGAAGGAAACATAATGAACATGAGATACCGAGAGCTTATTCGAGGAGTCGAAAAAAAAGAAAGCGAAATAATCCGAGACTATGCAACTCTGCCACTCAAACGATCCAAAACATTATTATCAAATCTAACATTCGAAGGACTTCTAGATATAAACTCAATCGCAAGACTCATTATCGAAAAACCTATTGAAGAAAACATTTCGCCAAAAGGATTCAGATTCCTCACACATTTAATACTCTCAGAAAAAGAAATTTCATTAATAATCAAACAATTTAAGGATTTAGAAAATATTCTTAAAGCCGATAATTCAGAACTTGAACCAATATTAAAAAACAGAGCAAATAATATCTTAGAAGATATTCGAAATCTCCGAGAACAAGTCCTAAGTGGGAAGGTGATTTGCTAAAAAATTATCTAAGACGTCAGAATATACAGATTACTAAAACATTTAAACCAAGATTTTCTCTACTCAATATGATATCCTCAGAACAACTTCAAGAGATTCGAAATTGGTTAGAAACTTCGCAAAATCCGCTGTTTTTCTTTGACAATGATGCGGACGGACTCTGTGCATTTTTAATCTTACAACGAGCAATCGGGCGAGGGAAGGGTGTCGCAATCAAATCGTTTCCAGATCTCAAAGAACAATATCTAAAGAAAGTCGAAGAACTAAATCCAGATGTAATATTTATTTTAGATAAACCTTGCGTAAGTAAAGAATTTGTTGAAGGGATAGAAGAAAGAGGCTTGCCCATAATTTGGATAGATCACCACGAAACAAAAACTCCAAAAGAAATAATCGAAAAAACATTCTACTTTAATTCAATTCCTTCAGCAGAACCTACAACTTACATTGCACAAAAAATTTTCAACAGACAAGAAGATCTATGGTTAGCCATAATCGGTTGCATCGGAGATGTTTATATGCCCGATTTCGCAGAAAAATTCTCTAAAGAAAACCCTGAACTATTTAATTCTCAACTTTCGGCATTTGATGCACTCCACTCAAGTGAAATTGGAAAAATGGTTCGAATGTTAAATTTCGGTTTAATGGATACAACAACGAACGTCGTCAAACTACTCAAATATCTTTTCAAAGCAAAAAACGCATACGACCTCCTCGAAGAAAATCAATACACAAAACAACTACACAAAAGAAATTCACAATTAAACGAATTCTATAACAAACAAATCGACAAAGCAGAAGCAAACTATGATGAGAAATCATCCCTCCTTTTTTTCTCATACTCCGGAAACACCTCAATGTCGTCCGAAATTGCAAATAGACTTTACTATAACCACAAAGACAAACTAATCATTGTCGCGTTCAAAAGACCAGAAAAGATAAATATTTCGATACGAGGAAAAAACGCATTAAAAATAACTTATGAAGCAATTAAAGATATTGAAAACGCAACAGGTGGCGGACACGAAAACGCGACGGGTGCTATGGTTCCTATAGATGAGTTCGAGAAGTTTAAAGAGAATATTAAACAACTGACAAAAGAGCTTTGATGATTATAAAACCAATTATCGCAATTATTCCTATCTTAATAATATTCAACATATCTTTATCAGTAAATGCACACTTATTCATTTAAACACCTTCCTTTTTAATTCCATTATATCTAATCGTATATTATTCAACTCTTCTAATGTTTTAAACCTTTTGTTAAATTCTTCTAATTTCCTGCTACTCACTTCAAGACGACTATCAAACCTCGAGAGAATGACCACTATAAAAATAAATATAAAAGCACTAATTACAAAAAGTCTATATTCATCTTTTAATGGAATAGGAATGACTAAAGTTATTAAAATTCCAATTATTGCTAATGCAAATCCAATCATATCTTCTGAATTCGTCATTCATTTCCTAAGAACTCAACTTTATTAAACAAATATATCCTGCAAAATATATATCACAACTCTTTTAAACCCGCATTAATTCTTACAAAGATGAGTTTGGCTATCCCAATTTTGAATTACTAAGTTTCTTAGTCACAACTCTATCTTTCTAATGAAGACTATCAATAAAAACAAAGTTGCAAGAGAAAGCGTTTTCAAAAAAAGCGAAGAAGCCGAAGGGGTTCCAATAAAAGGATACAATTTCGACGAAGGTGTAAACTATGAGAAAATAATCGATTCTTACGAAACGACGGGAGCACAAGCATCAAATCTCGCACAAGCGATAAAAATAATCAAAAAAATGCGAAAAGAAAAAGCATTCGTATACTTAGGGTATACTTCAAATATGGTAACCTCGGGATTGCGGGACGTATTTAGATATTTAGTAAAACACAAATTAGTAGATGTAGTTGTAACAACTGCCGGAGGAATTGAAGATGACATAATAAAATGTCTCGGCGATTTCAAATTAGGTTCATTCAGATTAAAAGGGGCCGAACTCCGGGAAAAAGGAATTAATCGAACAGGAAATATGTTAATCCCAAATTCAAGATATTGTAAATTTGAAGATTTTATCCTGCCGATTTTGGAAAAACACAAAAACGAAATTCTCACCCCATCAAAACTAATTCGTCTTTTAGGAAAAGAAATAAATAATGAAGAATCAATTTACTATTGGACTCAAAAAAATAATATTCCTGTATTTTGCCCTGCAATAACTGATGGCAGCATAGGAGATATGATTTACTTTTTCAAAAACAAAAATCCAAATTTTAAAATAGATGTATCCGATGACATGGTTGAGATAAACAACAGCACGATAGGAAAAGAAAAAACAGGAGTAATAATCTTGGGGGCAGGAGTAATCAAACATCATATCCTCAATGCAAACTTATTCCGAAACGGAGCGGATTACGCAGTCTACATAAACAACGCACAGGAAAACGATGCGTCCGATGCAGGTGCACTTCCTGAAGAAGCAATCTCATGGGGGAAATTAACAAAAGAATGTGAATCTGTAAAAGTTTATGGCGATGCGACAATCTTATTTCCTTTAATCGTAGCAAAATGTTTTGCAAAGAAATAATCTACCACTCAATACTCTTCGGCTCCCGCCGAACATACTGAAAATCTCCTAATAACTCATAGACCTCAATCGACGAATCAACCTGGTCATCAAAATAACGAACCTGATACTCCCTCTCATTCTCCGGATTAAAAACCTCAATAATCATCTCCCTCGTGTCCCCATGATCTTGCAACAAAAATTGCTTATCAACCTTCATCTCTTTCTCGTTAATCCAAATTTTATCTCCTTCTTTTAACTTTCCAATTGGCTTAGATTTCTTCGTAATAGACATTACCATAACTTAAACAAAACAAATTCTTTTTTAAAAGTTTGCCACAACAGATCCTAAAACACTCTCCACTTACAATCAATCTTCCTTCTGAAACTCATAAATTGCAGTTACTTCTTCTTGCGTTAAAGCTCTGTTGTAGATACGAACTTCATCAATGATGCCATCAAAAGGTCTGCTAGTTGATGAAGGGGGATTGTTACCTACCCACACAGATACCCAATCTCTTTCAGATATTATCCCCGTCTTGCTGGTACTTCCTACTTGTTGACCATTTTTGTAAAGTATCATATTACTGCCATCGTATACTGCTACAGCATATATCCAGACACCCTCCTGAAGATCGCCTGAGCTTGCAGCCATGGTCGATGTTGTCCCATCTGTCTTAACCCTAAATCTCAGTTTGCCAGACCAGGTAGATAGCATCCAATCATGACTCTGTTCATTAGTGCTCGTTGCCTTGGATATGATTCTTGCATCACCTACATCAAAATCATCGGCCTTGAACCATGCTGTTATTGTCATTTCTCCCCCTATTATGTCAAAGGTCCCAAGGTCTATATAATCATTATTTCCATCGAAATTATACGCCTGATTAATCTTACCAGTTGTTAGTGTTGCTCCGTGAACTACGCCATTATTATCCCCAGAACTATCTAAAGCATTTCCATCGAACTTCCACCATCCAACTAGTCCTGCCATTGGAACTTCATAAATATAATCTTCCTCAAGTTCATAAACAACCCCCGTAACCTCGTAAATCTTTCCAGAGAAAACCTCTCCCTTCGACGTCACTGGTCCTTCTTTCTCGCTGTTACCAATGACAAAAATCGGTGCGACACTCACAGAATCCGGCTCACCATAATCACTTAGATTAAAAAAGTAAACCTTTGTCTCCATGGAATCCGGTGCGATAACCAGACTCCCAAAACTCGAACCGTTAATCGAAAAAAGAATTTTTATCCCCTTCATCTCCAAATCGTCGTCGCCACGCTCGACCTGTACCGTCGCAATCCCCTTCTCAGCGTCGTAAACCGTCCAACCTCCTGACGTGAGGATAGTAACTTTACTTTCAAGTTCCTCCGACTCCAAATCATTTTTTACCGTCGGTATAACTGAAATCCAGACAATCGCCACACCAGCGACGGTGATTAAAATTATCAGAACGGTGGCGACGATGGTTGAGATGCCTTTTTGGTTCATGGTTCTTGT
>JAYEHV010000001.1:0-6551 GCA_034716495.1 Nanobdellota archaeon | reverse complement strand
AATCTCCCAATATCTTTTCAAAAAAATACGAAATCTAATGAACGAAGAAATTCTAAAATTATCCGGCCGTGAAAAACTAAAAGAACAAGGGGAACTCGTATCAGAACACATCTGTCCGAAATGTAATCAAGCAACAAAAACTAAACAGATAGGTAAATATATTTGCCCAGATATAAGATGCAAAACAGAAGTAGAATCAATGGTATCAAATCGAAAAGATATGATATGTCCCTCATGCAATGGAAAAATGAAAAGAATATCCCAGAGAGAAATCCAATATTGTGAACTTTGCAAAATCAATACAGCAAAACTCGAAGCTACAAGTTCATTTGGAGGAATCCAACAACAAAACACCCGACAAAAATTCAAAGAAGAAGTAACAATCAAATCCACAGAAGACTCAGTAGACATAGTTCTAGTTTCACCAAGACATCTCTTTCGAGCCCCCTACTCTCTCCACGAAAAAACCGCGTTCGCTTCAATCGTTCTAGATAAAGATAAAATAGAAACCTTCAAACCAACCGATGCGGACCCTCTAAAAATAACAACTCCAAAATCATTTATGCCAAATTCAGAAGAAGGCGAAGCAAAACAACTTCTAATTCGAGCAATAGAAGAAGCCCACGAAAACAAACCCGAAGAAAAAACAAAAAAATACGAAGGTGAATCAATCAACCTTAAGGGTTTGATGATAACTGAAAAGATGTACCCTCCAATTATTAAAAAACTTTTACTTGGAATCAAAGATGACGGTAGAAAACGAGCTTTATCTTTAATATTGTCCTTCTTTGTAAGTCTTGAATTCCCCCAAGATTTCATCGAAGAAAAAATCGAAACATGGAATAAAAAAAATTATCAGCCCCTAAAACAAGGCTATATCAAATCACAAATTTTATGGTATGCTAAAAATAAAAGATTACCTCCGAACTATGATAAACCAATCTACAAAGAATTCGGAATCCATAGTCCGCCAGAGCCAGGAATGAAAAACCCAATTAATTATACAATCAAGAAGGCGTTACAATCAGGGAAGAAACCTCGGCGAAAATTTCCCTCCAATGAAAATAAAAACATTAAAGAGATTTAACAACTTTTATAAATAACCAACATCTTATCTCTATATGAAAAAGATAGGTACATTTATCATATTATTTTTATTACTATTCTCTTTAGCTCCGGCTTTCGCCGCCGACAATGAAACAACCTCGACAGAAGATTCAAAATCCGATTCCGATAAAATCTCCGAAGGTTTCGATTGCCTTGAAGAAAAAGTAGGCGATTGTTCAGGATTAACAACACAAGAAGTAGCGTACACAATTCTTGCGACCCCCGATAATGTTTTTGATGATTGCATTGATGAATTAAAAAGTAGGAAATCTTCAGATAATTGGGGCAACGTTCGAGATACAGCATTAGCAATCTTAGCATTAGATCACGCAGGAGAAGATACAACGCCCTCGGAAGAATGGCTCCTAGAACAATCCCGAACACCAACTGATTTGATATGGTATTTAGAACAAGATTCCAACGAAGCGGTCGAATGTCATATAGGATACGATTCAAATGACTACTCAATAACTATCGGAGAAAATAAAAAAATCGACACCGACGCAGGCCCCTGTTTAACCCGAGCACATTCCAATTTCTGGCTGGAAGTTACACCTGAATGTTACAACAGAGAGTTCATAATCGAATGCGACAAAGATTTCATAGCAACACTACTATATAAAAATAAAAATTCCCCTATAATATATCCATTAGAAGGAACCGATTCATCGCCAGCATTTAGTTCGATAAAATTAGAAGTAATTTCAAAATGTTTTGGGACATCCTCTTGTGAATATGAATCCACTGCATGGGCGACTCTGGCACTATTAAAGACAGGACACAACATCGAAGAGTATATCTCATATATTATCGCAATGGCGGCCAGCAACGAACAATATCTCCCAGACGCTTTTGCTTATATGGCAACGAATTATGAATACTATGCAACTCAACTAATAACTGACCAGAAACTAGGAAATTACTGGGAAGCAAAAAACTCGGCTTACAACAGATATTACGATACAGCACTAGCACTAATTGCCATAGGAAGTTCATCATCTGAAAAGGTCACAAACTCTCGAGATTGGCTTTTGTTCGCTCAGGGCTCTAACGGTTGTTGGAAAAATTCAATACTAGATACCGCTGCAGTTTTATGGGCTCTTGAAGGCCGGACAGGAAGAAGTTCTGGTGGGAGTGGAAGCGGGGTGACATATTGTTCGCAAGCAGGATACTTTTGTATCCCCTCGAAAGAATGCCCCCAATCCGAAGACGTTGGAGATAATTATTTTTGTGCATCATTATCAGACACATGTTGTATGACTGAAAATCTCCAGAGTTGTTCTTCATATGGAGGTGTAGAGTGCCATTCAGGAGAAGTATGTGTGGGAAATGTCCGAAGAACGATAGACATAGATAATTGTTGTACTGGAACATGTACTAAAGAAACAGAAGAAACAGAATGCGAGTCAATGTTTTATACTTGTCGAGATTCTTGCTCAGATAACCAGGAAATTGTATCCGTTTATTCATGTGAGGGGTCCCAGGTTTGTTGTAAGACGAAAACTTCCAAAGAATCTGAAAGTGGAATGTGGTGGATTTGGATATTAGTTATTTTAATCCTCGCAGTTCTCGTAGCAATAGGTTACGTTTACCGAGAGAAACTAAAACTTTTATGGTTCAAACTCAAAACAAAATTTAAGAAAGATAAAGGAAGAGGGGGGATGGCACCTCAAGGACCGAGACCTGGAATGCCTCCACGACCGGGGTTTCCTCCAATAAGACGGGTGCCTCCAAGAACCCTCCCAAGGACAAGACCAAGTCATCCAGACAAAGCAATGTCAGACACATTCAGGAAACTTCAAGAAATGTCCAAGTAAGATTTATTAATCATCTAATCTCTATTAAATTATGAAAAGAGGCCTCATAGTTTTTTTATTTATCTTCCTAATCTCCTTAGCATCGGCTGCCCCAACACTAACACTTCAACACGAAGAGATACAATCTGGAGAAACAATCATCATAACAATCATCACCGTCGGAGAATTCACAAAAGAAATAACTTTGTCAGATATAACCTTTTTAGAAGGTCGGAAAGAAGTCTTCTTCGAATCAGATATCACATTCTACAACAATACTTACTACCTCTACATCTATACAACACGAGAAGGAAACTTCACAATAAAAATTTCAGATATCTTGTACAGCGAGGCAGACGAACTCCAATCAATAACAATTGAGCAACCAATCACCATAAAAAATAATTTAATTATTGACGAAGAAACAAACGAAACAAAAACAAAAATCCTTTCAATCAAACCAGGATTCATCCGAACAACTGACGAACCAAAATTAAAATTAATCAACAAAGGAACATCAATATTAAATTTCACCTACCTAGAAAATGAGACCTCTCTCCAACCACAAGAATCAACAGAAATAGAAATTCAGCAAGAAGAAACATTTTCCAATTTGAAAATTTCAACTTACAAAGAATTTTTGATTCCAATAATACGCCCGGCACCCGAAGATATAATCATTCCAAAAGTAGAACATGATTTAAAGTTCGACCCTGATTTATTATTACTGGAATTACTAACCGAAGAAAAATCAAGCGCAACAATAACTTTGTTTAATTTTGGTGATGAGAATATTACAGATATAATGTTCAATTCAGACATTTCGTTTTTAAAAATTGTAGAGGTTGAAGAATTAGAAGCTAGAGAAGTCTATAATCTATCTCTAACTTTCTCCCCAAAAAATCCCAGACACATTCAAGGGAAAATAAATATTACCTATACTCAATATGAACAAGAAAAAAACCTCTCAATCCCTCTAAGTCTTTTTATTCTTCCTGCTGGAAGCACCGAGGAAGATTTCAAAATCTCTGATGAAACTTGCGAAGATAAAGATGGAGCCGTTTGTGCATTGAACGAAACTTGCGAAGGTAACGGAACTTTTACAAAAGGAGGAGATTACTGTTGTTTAAGCACTTGTGTTCCAATCAAGACAGACGGAGAAGGTGCGGGATTCGGTTGGCTCTTAGGACTAATAATTTTAAGTGCGTTAGGATTTGGAGGTTATTATCTTTACAAGAAACAAAAAAAAATTACTCCAAAAAAACCTAGCGAACAATTAAAAGAATCTTCAGAAAAATATTCAAAAAGACTATCAGGAAAATTACAGAGAACCTAACTATTTCTTTTTCTTCTTTTTAGAACCGACTTTTTTCTTCACAGCCTTCTTATCTTTCTTCACAACTTTCCTCTTCTCGACTTTATTCTTTTTCTCTATTAAAGCCTCTTGCGCCACTTTTAATTGTGCTCCCATTTCCTGAAGCCTTCCCCCAGCAATTTTCATAATCTCATCATAACGGTGAAGCCTCCCGGAAATATTATTCAACAAATTCGTCGCCTCACCCATATCCAAAGTAACTTTCGAAGGTTCAACAATCTCAACCGACGACGGCATGAAATCAAACATCGTCTCACTCATCCTAGCAAAATTCTCCGTTTCAAAATCAGCCTCGGCAAAACAAGTAAACATTATACCTCCAGAAGGAGTTCCTTCCGCGCCCGATGAATTTTCAATTTCCCTTGGCTCGCTAATCTTAATCGAATGAACCCTGATATCCTTAACTTCACTAAGAACTCCAACATGCTTCGCCAAAGAATCTTTCACATGTTCCGCAGGCCGCCCCGCCATTTCAACAATCATAATTGCTCTTGTCATATTCTTCTTAAGCAAGTCTCTTTTTTAAACTTATTTATCAAAAATTAAAATTCCAATAACAAAAATCAAAAACACCGAGAACGCATAAGGAGTATATTTCAAAATCTTCGCATTTTTGGATTCATAAACAACTTCTTCAGAATTTTCAACGACGCCATTCAAGACAGTATTTTCTTTCTTAGGAGTTAGAACTATATTTATTTTTGGATTCTCTCCAATTGATGTGCTTTCTTTTGGAGTTTTTGTTTTCTCGTCGAGCTTTTCATCTATCTCAACATCTTCACCCTCAACACAAGCAAGACCTTGAACCTTAATTTTTTCAAGAGTTTTTTCTCCAATCCCATAAACTTTTATTAAATCATTTACAGAATTAAAAGGTCGTGTGTCAATTATCGCCTGTGCTTTTACAGAACCAATCCCATTCAATTCTTCCAGTTCGCCAATCGATGCTGAATTAATATCAATCTGATTATCCTGACAATCGGCACTAACAACTGAGACGAAATTTAATATCAATAAAAATAAAACAAGATATTTCATATATTATCTAAAGGAGACTTTATATTTTTAATTGATGCTTGAGAAATATGTGTATAAATTTGCGTGGTCTTAATATCTGAATGTCCAAGTAATTTTTGAATAATTCTCAAATCAGTTCCCTGCTCAAGTAAATGTGTAGCAAAACTATGTCGGAGCAAATGAGGATAAACTCTTTTTTTAATTTCCGCTTTTTTAGAATTATTAGATAGAATTAACTGAATTGTTTTTGACGTAAGCTTCCCTCCCTTTTGTGATTTAAATAAATATTCTGAATTACCAACTTTTGAAAAGTTCTTCAATTCAAGTAAAACTGACTCATGCAATTTTACAAATCTATCTTTTTTCCCTTTTCCCAATTTAACTTTGATTAAACCCTCTTCAAAATTTATTTCCCTCTTTTTTAAATTAATTATTTCAGAAACTCTTAAGCCTGTTCCGTAAATTAATTTATGTTTTGGATTAGTGGTAACCTCAATCAATCTTTTAATTTCTTTGATTGTTAAAATATCTGGCAAGGTTTTATTCTTCTTTGGTTTTATGAAATAAATATCCTGTTTTAGTACTTCCTTAAAGAAAAACTGGATTGAAGAAGAGATTAGCGAAACCGTTGCAGGATTTTTAGTTCTTAATTGATTTCTCAGGTATTCTTTTACAGAATTTTCATTTATCCCTTTTGATTTAGAATAATCAAGATATTTTTTAACGGAATAGATGTAAGATTTAATAGATTCTCTAGAATAACCCCTAAGTTTTAATTCATTTTCTAGCTTAATGATAAGCCCATTCATAATTTCGCATAACATACCAAATATTTAAATTTTGCGATATTTATTTCGTATAACCAAATGTTATACGCAATTAAATTTTCACTAGTCTAAATCTCATTCTTCTTTTAGAAAAAGAAACAAAAGGGGGAGAGTCCGTGCTACGCACATATAGTCTTAACTTCGTTAAGAAATTTATAAGAGGGGGTTTTAGTCCTTCGGACAGATAGCCTTTTTCTGTGAAAAAGAAATTAATTTGCACTGGACAACCATAAGCACAATGCTTATAATATAGCTAATCATTCTATAATTATGCCTAAAAAAATATCTGAACCAAAGAAAAAAAGTAGAGTTTTCATTAGTTTTCAAAAGAAAGACAAAGGAGCAAAAAATTTATTGAAAGCACAAGCTAAAAATAAACACATAGGTCTTCACTTTAATCAACAATCTCCTGATAAGCCATTTAGTAGC